>JAKDUN010000341.1 GCA_030457675.1 Brachybacterium sp.
TCCTTCGCCTGCGGCACGGAGACCTCCCCGGTCCACGCGCCGGCCTCCTCCCAGTGGGCATTCTGCACGCCCAGCAGGGCGGGGGAGTCCGCGCCGAGGATGCCGGCCACCGTGGTGGTGGCGGTGAAGGACGGGATCACGAAGGGCTGCACCCCGGCCGGCGGCGCCTGGGCGAGATGCTCACGCAGCCCCGTCGCCCAGGTGCGGGCCTCGGTGAGGGTCTTGGTCATCTTCCAGCTGGTGCCCACCCACAGGGTGCTCATGTCTCTCCTTCGTCCCGCCTCGCGGGGCTGTACCATGCCGGATCGTCAGATTCCGTTCCAGAACAGCCCTGGAATTGGTTCGGAACCTGACGATCCCGTGCTGCGGTGCTGCGGTGCTGCGGTGCTGCGGTGCTGCGGTGCTGCGGTGCTGCGGTCGGCCCGTGTGCCGGGCCCGGTCTCAGGCCTGCTCGAGGGAGCCGTCGTAGGCGCAGATCGCGTCGACCTTCGCGGCGGAGGACGAGCTCGGGTCGAACTCGAGGTCCAGCCACACCTTGATCAGCTCCTGGGCGGCCTGCAGCCCGATCACGCGCTCGCCCATGCACAGCACCTGCGCGTTGTTCGAGAGCACGGAGCGCTGCACGGAGTAGAGGTCGTGCGCGGTGACGGCGCGGACGCCGGAGACCTTGTTCGCCGCGATCGCGACGCCCAGGCCGGTGCCGCAGATCAGCAGGGCCCGGTCCGCCTCGCCGGCGGCGATCTTCTCCGCCGCGGCGACCGCGATGTTCGGATAGTGGGTGCCGTCATCGGCGCTGCCCACACCGACGTCGAAGACCGACTCGACGCGGTCGTCCGCCTCGAGCTGCGCCTTGAACTCTTCCTTGTAGCCGTAGCCGGCGTTGTCGCCGCCGACGATGATCTTCAGAGCCATGAGCTCCTCCTTCGTAGTGGTGATCGCAGCCTCCGCGTGGTGCGGGTGGTGCGGTGATTCGATGGTCGCGGTGTCAGCGGGTGCGCAATGCTCAGGACAGGTGCTGCCCGAGCTCCGTCATCAGGATCGAGAAGGAGATCGCGCCGGGGTCGGGGGTGCCGATCGACTTCTCGCCGAGGACGCGTGAGCGGCCCAGGGTCGCGGTGACGTCCGCGGTGGCGTCGGCCGCCTCGCGTGCGACCGCTGCGGCCTCCAGGATCGCCTCTGCGGCGTTGTCTCCGGTGAAGGCCGTCCCCAGAGTCTCCCGGAAAGGTGCCGCCGCGTCGACCATGGTCTTGTCACCGACCTTCGCGCCGCCGAGGCGCTGGATGGCGTCGATCCCGGCCTCGACCGCGCCCACGATCGTGCGGGACTCGGCACCGGCCTGGTCGTCGAAGACGCCGCCGGCGGCGATCAGGGCCGCTCCCCAGAGCGCACCGGAGGTGCCGCCTGCGGACTCCGACCAGGCCTCACCGGCGCGGACCAGCAGGGTGCGGGCCCCGGCCCCGGCCTCCAGCGCTGCCTTCGCCGCGGCGAAGGCGCCCTTGGTGCCGTAGGCCATGCCCTGGCCGTGGTCACCGTCGCCGGCGATCGCGTCGATCCGGCCCAGCTCGGCCTCCTCACGGGCGCAGACGGCCTCGAACAGCTCCAGCACGCCGGCGACCTTCGCGGCTGCGGCGCGGGACTCCTCGCTCGAGGCGGGGGTCTCGTCGGCCCCGGCCTCCCAGAACTCGGTGCGGCGGGGGCGCTCGACCTGCTCCATCGCACCCCGGTGGAAGGCGGGGGTGTCGACGGGGGCGATCCAGTGCGTCTCGAGCTCCTCGTCCAGGAACACCAGGGTCAGGGACAGTCCGGCCATGTCGAGGCTGGTCACGAGCTCGCCCACCTCAGGCCTCACCGGGGTGATGCCGGCGTCCTCGAGCAGCGCGGCGACCTTCGCGTAGACGACGAACAGCTCCTCGTACTTCACGGTGCCCAGTCCGTTCACGAGCACCGCGGCGCGGCCCTGGTAGCCGCCCTCAGCACGCTCGGGCTGCTCGGCGAGGACGCCCTGGACCAGCAGCGTCGCGATCTCGTCGGCGGTGCCGATGGGCTCGTCGCGCACGCCGGGCTCGCCGTGGATGCCCAGGCCCACGCCCATCTGGCCGTCCTCGACGTGGAACAGCGGCTCGGAGGCGCCGGGCAGGGTGCAGCCGTCGAAGGCGACGCCGAAGGAGCGGGTGGCGTCGTTCGCCTTCCATGCGATCCGCTCGGCCGTGTCGAGGTCTGCGCCGGCCTCGATCGCGGCACCCGCGATCTTGAAGACGGGCAGGTCACCGGCGATCCCGCGACGGTCCCGGTGGTTCTCGGGAGTGTTGGAGACGATGTCGTCGCTGACGCGGATGATCCGCACGTCGATGCCCTCGGCGCGCAGCTTCTCCGCGGCTGCGCCGAAGTGGAGCACGTCCCCGGCGTAGTTGCCGAAGCCGAGGACCACCCCGCCACCGTTCTCGGCGTTGCGCGCCACCGAGTAGACCTGCGAGGCCGACGGGGAGGCGAAGACGTTGCCGCAGGGGGCGCCGTGGCCCATGCCCGGGCCCACCCAGCCGGCGAAGGCGGGGTAGTGACCGGAGCCGCCGCCGATCACCAGGGCGGGCTGGCCCGCCGGAGTCTCGGTCGCGCGCACCACGCCGCCGTGCACCACCGCGACGTGCTCGGGGTGGGCCGCGGCGAGGCCGGCGACGGCGTCGGTCGCGAATTCGGCCGAGTCGTTGAAGAGGTACGTCATCGTGTTTTCCTCCGTGCGCCGCCGGGCGAGGGGCCGACGGCGAGTAGTCGTGGGCGGGTCGGGGGGACGCCCGCATCCTCCAGTAATCCTATAGGAACAGAACCTCTTCCTCTAGTGCCATCTATCCTATAGGATCATCTCCAGACGCTTCCGCTCCACGAAAGGACAATGATGTTCACGGCAGAGAACTGGCCGATCGGCGCCAATATGCTCTCGTTCGGCAACACGACTTCCGACGGCACCCCCACGCTGGAGGCGCCCTCGACCGTCTGGGCCTCCCAGCTGCGCCAGGTCAAGGAGCTCGGAGTCGATCAGATCGACCCCACCGACGCTTGGCTGCCGCTGGCGAAGCTGAGCGACGAGCGCGTCGAGGAGTTCCGCCGCGTGCTCGACGGCGAGGGCATGTCCCTCTCCTCGATCTCCATGACCCGCAACTCCGTGGTCGATGTCGAGCACGGCGAGCAGAACCTCGCCGATGCGCATCGCTTCCTCGAGCTGGCCCCGAGCTTCGGAGTCACCCTCGTGAACACGGGGTTCATGCAGGGCCTCACCGAGAAGCAGGCCGAGGCCATCTGGTTCTGGCTCGAGGACGGCCACGTGGACGACCCCGCGCTGCGCGA
>JAKDUN010000342.1 GCA_030457675.1 Brachybacterium sp.
GTCGCCTGGTACACGAAGTACCCGGCGACGGCGACGATCGCGACCGCGACGATGGTGATGACGGCGATCACGACGGTGCGCACGGTGCGCTGGCGCGAGAGCTCGGCCTGGCGCTGCTTGCGCAGCGTCTCCCGCTGCGCTTCGCGGCGCTCCTGCGCTGACTTGGACGGACCGGACGCGGCCATGGAATCTCCTCGCCCCGGAAGGGCTGCGGTGGGTGACGGGTCGATGAGAGTTTAACGGTCCGCACCTGAGAGGCAGGTGGTGGGATCGAGCACTCCTGGCGGACGCGCGCTCAGCCTCGCCAGACGGCGATGTCGTCGAGCCGGGGGCCGCCGGAGAACGGGAAGTAGTCGACCATTCCCTCACGGGCGAGCACCGTGGTCAGCACGGCCCCCAGCAGCAGGAGCAGCAGCACCAGCACCACGACGCCCCACATCCGGTCCGGCGCGGCGGCATCCAGCATCCGGTGCGTCCCGTTGCGCGTGGTGATGCTGCCCAGACCCACCCAGGTGATCAGCAGTGTGATCGACATCGCGAGGGCGAAGGCGGCGCCGTCCGGCGGGGCGATGCCGCGCAGCAGGGTCCAGCCCGCGTCGAAGGCGATGCCCACCAGCACCCCGAGGATCAGCGGGAACAGTGCCTGCAGCACGATCTCCAGCAGTGCGACCGCGGCTCGGAAGGGGCTGGCCAGGCCTGCCCGCCAGCTCGGGCCGGCCCCAGTGGCGCCGCGCATGCGCTGCGTGCTCACGCTGCGGTGCGAGCGCTCCCAGGTGCGTGCCATGGTGCCGAGGATCAGCAGCACGGCCAGGGACATATAGGGGGCGACTGCGGCGAGGGACACGATGAGCAGGTGCCCGAGCCACACCAGCAGGGGGCGTCGCGGCGGCGGCACCGGCCAGGCGCCGGGGACCATGGCCTGGCCGCCGACGGGACCGGGACGGCTCGGATCCCACTGCTGGTGGGGGACCATCACCTGCGGGCCCTGGAATCGCGGATCCGCGGGCTGAGCCTCGCCGTACGGGTGCTGGACGGGTGCCTGCGGGACGACGGGCAGCGCCCTGGTGGGGGCACCCATCACCGGCAGCGCCTCGGTCACCGGCTCCTCCGGCGTGGTGATGCGTGGCAGCGCCTCGGTGGGCTGTTCAGCGGGCTGCTCGACGGGGGCCGGCTGCACGGACGGGGAGCCGTGGCCGGGCAGCGCCGTCGTGCGCTCCGCCTCGTCCTGGACCGGCAGCGCAGTGGTCGGCTGCTCCTCGTCCTCCGCACGCCGCCCACCGCTGACCTGCGCATCATCGGCGGCGCCTGCGCCAGCGGCACCGGCCACCGGCAGCACGGAGGTGCGCGAGCCGGCCTGCAGCAGCTCGGTGTCCCCGGGGTCGTCGTACCGGCTCAGATCAAGCGCGGCCAGGTGCTCCAGCAGCTGCGCGGCCTCGGGGCGCTGGGCGGGATCTGACTGCAGCGCGGAGCGCAGCCACCGGCCGAGCTCGGTGGGGACGCCGTCGATGTCGATCTCCCCCCGCTCGGCACGCAGGAACACCAGGTCGGCGCGGCCGCTGCCGTAGGGCTCCCGGCCGGTGGCCGCGAAGGCGAGCAGCGCCGCCCAGGCCCACCAGTCCCCCGCCTCGCCGGAGTGGTCGGTACGGATCACCTCGGGGTCGAGATAGGCGGCAGTGCCCATCACCAGGCCGGTCGAGGTCATCCGCGACTCCTCGGCGGCGATCGCGATGCCGAAGTCGATGATCACCGGATCCAGCCGGTCGCCGTCGGCGTCGAATCCGGTGAGGTCGGCCTCGGTGGCACCGCGCAGCATGACGTTGCTGGGTTTGAGGTCGCGGTGGATCACCCCGGCACCGTGGATGGCCCGCAGGGTCTCCCCCATCACCAGTCCGATCTCACGCACCGCCTCAGGATGCAGGCCACCGTGCGCGCCCACCGCGTCCTCGAGCGTGGGGCCGGGGACGAACTCGGTGACCACGAAGGCCTCCGGGGAGTCCAGCTCGGCGTCGAGGATCCGCACGATGTTGTCGTTGCGCACCAGCTTCTGCGCCGTCACCTCACGGGCCAGCCGTTCCCGGGCGCGGGCGTCGTCGGAGATCTCGTGGCGCAGCAGCTTGATCGCCACATCGTTGCCGTCGGCGTCGTGGGCGCGGTAGACGATCCCCATGCCGCCCGTGCCGATCCGGCCGAGGATCTCGTAGCCGGATTCCTCGGCGAGCGCGGTCAGCCGGGGGTCATGGGTTGCGCGACGGGGCGTGCGGGACGGGGGCATGCCCGCCATGCTACGAGGAGCGGCGCTCGGATCCCGTCTGCTTCACCGCTCCCCCACAGGCTCCGCCCGTGATCCGACGTCGGCTCGATCTCGGCAGGTTCCGCGCCGGACCGCCCGCCCACGTGAGACGATCGGCGCGCGGCGCGGTGGGCGCCGTGATGCCGCAGCCCCGCGGTGCGGCATCCTGAACGAGGGAAGGCACAGCAGCCATGCGATCGAATCTCTTCGATGCGTCCAACCAGGAGCGCCAGACCAACGAGCGGTGGGCGCTGCAGTCCAACAAGCTGCTGCGCTGCTCGCTGAGTCCCGATGCTCCGGAGATCGTCTCCGCCTCCGGCGCGATGGTCGCCTACCAGGGACAGATGGATTTCTCGTACCAGGGCTCCGGCGGCGGCATGAAGCTGCTGAAGAAGATGGCCACCGGCGAGGGCGGCAACATGATGCGCACCCGCGGGCAGGGCGAGATCTTCTACGCCCGCCAGGCGCATGAGATCTTCCTGATCCAGCTGGAGGGCGAGGCCCTCACCCTGAACACCCAGAACATGCTCGCCTTCGACAGCTCCATCCAGTGGGACATCAAGTCCCTCGGCGGTGCGGGTTTCATGGCCGGCGGCCTGTTCAACCTGTTCCTGCAGGGCCAGGGCATGGTCGCGGTGACCTCCGACGGTCCGCCGATGCTGCTGGACTGCTCCCAGCAGCCCACCTTTGTGGATCCGCAGGCTGCGGTGTGCTGGTCAGCGAATCTCACCCCGCAGATCAAGAACGACTTCAAGATGGGATCGCTCATCGGGCGCGGCTCCGGCGAGTCCTTCCAGCTCGGCTTCCACGGCCCGGGCTTCGTGGTGGTCCAGCCCTCCGAGGGGATCCCGGTCACCACGTCATCCTGAGCACCCGCTCGCAGTGGCGTGCTTACCATGATCCAGTGACCTCCACACCTCCGCAGGCCCTGGTCGATGAGCTCGCCGCTCTCGGCCCCCGGGGTCGACACCGGGCGGCGACGTCGCACCCGTTGCGCAGCTGCTGCAGGATCCCGCCTATCTCCGCACCGCG
>JAKDUN010000343.1 GCA_030457675.1 Brachybacterium sp.
GACAGCTTCGGTTTCGAGTTCACCACCATCGCCGCCGCCCTGGACACCACCGAGCAGGCCGCCCGGAAGCTCGCCTCCCGCGCCCGGGCGAAGGTGGCCCAGCCCCGGCCCGAGGATCCGCTCGCCGACTGGGAGGTGGTCGATGCGTTCATGACCGCCGCCCGCGAGGGGGACTTCAGCCGCCTGGTGGAGCTGCTCGCGCCCGATGCCGTGGTCCGCGCCGATGCGCAGGCGATCGAGACCGGTACCCCCGCCGCGATCGATGGCCGCCAGGGCGTGGCGAGCTTCTTCAACGGCGCCGCGCACGCCGCCCTGCCCGTCGGCATCGACGGCCGTGCCGGCTCCGCCTGGTACGACCGCGGCACGGCGCGGGTCCTGTTCGACCTCACCGTGGTGGACGGGCTCGTCACCCGGATCGACTTCCGCGCCGACCCTGCAGTGATGGCGCGGGTGGTGCGCCGCAAGGGCGCCTGGCCGCGGTGAGACCTCGGCACGATGGCCCGCCGGTGTCACACTCCCGGCACGGCGCGCGTCGACACAGTGACAGCAGTTCCGCAGCACCCCCATTCGCAGCACCCCAGGAGAGGACCCACCGATGAAGACCATGACCTGCCAGCAGCTGGGCGGTCCCTGCGACCTCGGCCACCGCGGCGAGACCGCCGACGAGGTCATCCAGGCCCAGGACAAGCACCTCAAGGAGGCCGTCAAGGCCGGCGACGAGACCCACCGCCAGGCGCGCCAGGAGATGAAGTACCGCTGGCTGCACCCCAAGCAGTCGCTCGGCTGGTACAACGACGCGAAGGCGACCTTCGCGGCACTGCCCGATGACTGATCGACGTGCTGCGAACGTGTGAGCGGTAGGAGATCTGTCGATCGGATGCAGGACTGATCGACGTGCTGCGAACGTGTGAGCGGTAGGAGATCTGTCGATCGGACGCAGGACTGATCACGGCCGGGCGGGGGGCTGCAGCCCGGCCGCCCCGCCCGACACATCCTGGTCGCCCGGCAGCCGTCCCCCGAGCACCGGGTCAGCCGCCGAGCTCGAGCACCCGGATCGCCAGCTGCACCCGATTGGTGACCTGGAGCTTGTGATAGAGCCTGCCCAGGTGGGTCTTCACCGTCGCGACCGACATGAACAGCCTCGCGCCGATCTCCTGATTGGCCAGGCCCTCGGCGACCAGCCGGGCCACCTCCCATTCACGACCGGTGATGCCCTCGGGGGCGGGAGCCTCCGCAGCAGGAGTGGCCGATGATTCCCCGTCGGCCCCGTCGGCCCCGTCGGCTCCGTCGGCCCCGTCGGCTCCGTTCGCCTCGGCCGGTCCTGCGGAGGCGAGGCGCACCAGGCGCGCGAGCACCTCGGGGGAGAAGCGCGGCCGCTCGGCGGCGGCATCGAGCACCGCCTGCACCACCTCCTCGGGCGGGGAGTCCTTCAGCAGGAAGGACACGGCGCCGGCCCTCAGCGCCTCCAGCAGGAAGTCGTCGGTGTCGAAGGCGGTCAGCATGACCACCCGCGACTCGCCGCCCACCTCCTGCAGCGCTCGCAGGGCCTCGAGGCCGGTCATGTGCGGCATCCGGATGTCCATCAGCACCACATCGGGGGCCAGGGAGCGGACCTGCTCGAGCGCCGCGGCGCCGTCGGCCGCCTCGCCGACCACCTCGATGCCGTGCGTGCCGTCGATCATCAGCCGCAGACCGGCGCGCATCAGCGCCTCGTCGTCCACCAGCAGCACCCGCACCGCCGGCCTCCCGGCGGGGTTCTCGCCCTCTGCGCTGTTCACCATGGCATCCATGCTTCCACCTCGAAGATCCCCTCGCGTGCGCCATGGCGGGCGTCCCCGCCCAGCAGACGCGCCCGCTCCTGCACCCCGAGCAGACCGTGCCCCGACGAGAGCGCCGAGGCCGGTACGGCGGACAGCGGATTCCGGGCCCGCAGGCGCACCTGCTGGTCCCGCCGGGAGAGCGTCACCTGCAGCGGCGTGCCCGGCGCGTGCTTGGCGGCGTTCAGCGTCACCTCGGCGAGGATCCGGGCCAGGGCCACCACGGTGCTGCGATCCCGGGCGGTGAGATCCTCCGCGGTCAGACCCTCCCAGACCAGCTCCACCTCCTGGCCCTCTTCCCGGCATCGTTCGACGATGCCTGCCAGGGTGGGGGCCGTGGCCAGCGGGGCGTCCCCGTCGGCGGTGCGCAGACCCGACAGCACGGTGCGCAGCTCCCGGTTCGCCTGCCGTGCGGCATCGCGCACCGTGCCCGAGGTGCGGCGCAGCGCCTCCGGGGAGAGGTCCTCGCGGTAGGCCATGGCACCGGCATGCATCGCGATCGCCGCCAGGTGGTGGGAGATGCTGTCGTGCATGTCGCGGGCCAGTGCCGCCCGCTCCTCGGCGCGCACCCGGGCGGTCTCCGCCTCCCGCTCGCGCATCAGGGCGGCGGCTTCCCGCTCTGCGGCGACGGCTTCCCGCTGGGCGGTCTCCCGCTCCCGCTCCGCGGAGGCGGCCCGCCCCTGCAGGGAGGCGAGCAGCTCGTGGCGAGTGCCCACCACATGGCCCAGCAGCAGCGGGATCAGGGCGAGCACCACCATGACCCCCATCGCGATCAGCACCTCCACCTCCGGTGCCGCTCCCCGGATCCGGGCATCGATGTTCATGGCCATCATCGAGGTGCCCGCAACCAGCAGGACCGCCGCGACGTCGAGCACCGTGCGGCGCCGCACCCCGATCCGGTACAGCGCGAGCGCCGCCGCCGGCAGCGCCCACAAGCTGAGCCCCACGGTGGCGGCCAGCAGCAGATGCACGGCAGTGTGCAGCCAGCCCGGCCGCAGGAATCGCAGCGGACCGATGAGCAGGGTCGCGATCGCGCCGATCAGGGCATCCAGGACATACATCCCCACCAGGCCCTCGGGCGGCTGATCGGAGAACTCCTCGAGCAGCAGGCCGAAGCTGATCAGCACCATCAGCAGACCCAGCGCCGTGCCCACGAGGCTCTGGGCGAGCGCGATAGCCCACTGGCGCGGGCTGCGCACGGAGGGAGGCGCCGGTGAGCGGGGCACGAGAACGGTCATGGAACCAGAGTAGGGAGCCGAGGGCGGCCGACGGATCAGCCGCTCGGACGATGCCCCGACCTGCACGGTCAGCCGTTCGGCGGGGGGTGGGACGCGACCGGCAGCGGATGCGGGGCCCTCCCCGGGCCGGGCAGGATCGAGGCATGATCGAGCACGACCTTCCCCCTTCCCCTCAGAGCACGACGGCGAGCACTCCCGTCGGCCCCCCCCGGGAGCCGCCTCCCGCCGACCCTCTGCCGGACCCTCGCGCCCCGC
>JAKDUN010000023.1 GCA_030457675.1 Brachybacterium sp.
TGGCCCTTGCCGTTGCCGTGGCCCTTGCCATTCCCCTTGCCGTTCCCCTTGCCGTTGCCGTTGCCGTTGCCCTTGCCGTGCCCGTTGCCGTGGCCCTTGCCGGGGTGCTCGCACTCGGCAGCGCCGTCGTCGCCGTCGTCGCCGTCGTCGCCGTCGCCCTCGGGGAATCCGCCGTCCAGGCCCACGATGATCGGGTCGTGGTCGGAGGAGGCGAAGGGAGTCCCCGGCTCGAAGACCTCGCCGGCGTTGTAGTCGATGCGGCTGTACTGGGCCATCACCGGCTCGGGGCCGTTGATCTGCCAGTCGTCCGCGCCGGTGACCCGCTCGGTGGCCGATGCATCGGCGATCACGTGGTCGAGCGAGCCGATCATCCCGCCGTAGCTGTAGGACCAGCCCTCGGGGTCATGGGTCTCGGCGAGGTTGGCGAAGCCCGCCTCGTAGAAGAGCTGCAGCGGCTCCTCCTGGGTGTAGGCGTTGAAGTCGCCGCCGTGGAAGACGTCCTCGACACCGAGCTCAGCAGCCGTCACATCGCCCCAGGTCATCAGCGCTTCGGCCTGCTGCAGGCGGGACGTGCGGGCATTGCCCTGGACCGGATCCTCCGGGAGGCCGGAATCTTCGGCGTCATTGGAGCCCTTGGACTTGAAGTGATTGACGGTGAAGAAGAACGGCTCACCCTCGACCTGCTCCTCGCCGCTGCCCGTCAGCGGCACGAACACCTGCCCGATCGGCTCGCGGGCGTTGTCGAAGGCCTCGTCGCCGGCGAGGATCTGGGCCTCGCCCTGCAGGGCGACCTCGGCCGGCTTGAAGATGATCGCGTTGGTGATCACGTCCTGCCCGCCGTCCAGGCCCATCGCGGCGTAAGCGTCCCCGGTGGGGACGAAGTCCCAGGTGCCCTCGCCGGCCTCCGCGTTCAGTGCGTCGACCAGGGTGGCGGTGGCTTCGTCGGGGGTCTCACCCAGGCGGGCGGAGTTCTCGATCTCCATCAGGCCCACCACGTCGGCCTCGGTGCCGTTGATCGCCGCGACGATCTTGTCCTCCTGGCGCTCGAGGTTGGTCTCGTCCCAGGCGCCGCGCAGGTCGCAGCCGCCGCGCACGGTGATCGGGGTGCCGTCCTTGTCGGTGTACGGCTCGCAGCCGGGAACGTCCGCGCCGAGGGTGGTGAAGTAGTTCAGCACGTTGAAGGTGGACAGCTGCAGGTCGCCGCCGACCTCCGCGGGGGCGTCCTCGCGGGTGTTCTCGAAGTCGACCCCGTCGGTGTCTGCGGACTCCCACGGAGTGGTCACGTTCAGGCGCCACTGGTCGAAGGTATAGGCGACCACGACCGGCTCGGTGAACGAGGTCGCGGCGCCCACGCGGACGGGCTCCTCGTCGGTCAGCCAGCTGAACACCTGGTCGGCGTTGTTCGAGAAGTTGGTGGTGCGGCCGTCATCCAGCAGCACCATGAAGTCCTCGCGGCTGGTGAAGTAGGCGGTGGCCTCGTCGCCGGGGGCCATGATGTCGCCGGCCTGCTGCAGCGGCTCATCGCCGATGGCGAGGGTGACCTCGCCGAACGTGTTCGTGTTGTACACATCGGTGACGGTGAAGTCGCCCTCGCCCGGCAGGTACAGCATGTGCTCGAGGCTCTCGCGCTGCGCCTCCTCGGTGGGGAAGCCGCCCTCGAGGGACAGGGGCTCGACGGCCTCCAGCGGCTGCTCGAGCGGCTCGAGGCCCTCGGCGCCGACGGTGACCTGGGTGGCGTCGTAGTACTCGGAGACCTCGCCGCTGACGCGCACGGAGTCGCCGATCGCGACCTGGTCCATGGTGTCCGGGGAGTAGATGAACACGGCGGTGGAGCCCGTGTGCGTGGAGAGGTCCAGCGCTCCCCCGGTGCCGCCGGTCTGGATGACGTAACCGTCCAGGCCGCCGGTCGCGTACACCGCGGTGACCACGCCCTCGGTGGTCACGGGATCGCCGACCAGCGGGCTCTCGGCACCGGTGCCCTGGATCTCGGCGATCGTCGCCTCGACGGGGTCGACCGGCTCCTCCGGATCGCCGGGATCACCCGGGTCACCCGGGTCTCCGGGGTCGGGCTGCTCGGCGCCCGACGGGGTGGGGGTCGGCTCCCCCTCGACGAAGTCGGCGGAGTTCTCACCGGTCACGTCCACGCGGGAGACGGAGGTGGCGTTGTCGGTCTCGGGTGCAGGGGCCTCGCCGGAGAAGGTCTCCGCCGCGCCCCAGCCCACGAGGTCCACGATCGCCGGGTCCTCGGCGCAGGTGGCGCCGTGGCAGGTGAGCTTCCCGTCGGCGTCGGAGAGGGCGAACACGCCGCCGTTGCCGGACGCATTGATTCCGCCCTCGAGGTCTGCCTCGGGCAGGGGCTCGCCGTTGCCGTTGCCGTCGGCGAGCTGGATGAGGAAGGTGCCGCCGGCGGGGACGGTGCCGGTCAGCGTGAGGCTGTTGTGGAAGTCGCCCGTCTTGGAGGCGTACTGCAGGGACCAGCCATCGATCGACACGTCGGCGCCGGAGGTGTTGACCAGCTCGACGAAGTCGTTCTGGACGGTGGCGCCGGAGTTGCCGCCACCGCCGTAGACCTCGTTGATCTGCAGTTCGCCGGGGGCGACGACGGCGGCCTGGGCGACCGTGGTGAGGCCGGGCGCGAGGCTCAGGCCGAGGGCGAGGGCGGCGACGGCGCCGCCGACGCGCGCGAAGCGCGAGCGGAGGCCGGGGCCATGGGCGATGCTGCTCATGCAGAAGCTCCTGGGTGGGGAGGATGGGGTGAGTCTGGTGCAGAGGTCCGACGGACGGGGCGGGCGATGCCCGGGACCCCAGAGGCGGCCGGGCCCGGGGAAGGAGCCCGGCGCCTCTCCGTCAGGGGCAGGTCAGCGCCGTGACATCCGGTGGCGCAGGACCAGCGCACCGGCACCCGCGAGGGTGACGAGGCTGATGGTCGTGATCAGCGCGCCGAGGCTCACGCCGGTGCGGGCCAGGTCCGAGCTGTCGGAGCCGTCTGCCGTGGTGTCGCCGGAGGTGCTGTCGTCGACGGGGGTGACCGCGGGGGCGTCGTCCTGAGCAGCGTCATCACTCTGGTCGTCACCGGCCTGGTCGTCGCCCGCCTGGTCGTCACCGTCACCCGCGGGCGGGGTGGTGGCGTCGTCATCGCCGTCGCCCGCAGGCGGGGTCGTCGCGTCGTCATCACCATCGCCCGGGGGCGGGGTGGTGGCGTCATCGTCATCGGTGGCGCACTCGTCCGGGGCGCCGCCCGAGGTCCAGGTGAAGGTTCCGATCTCGGTGACGATCTCGGTCCCGGTCTCGGGGACCGCGGTGATCGTCAGCGGCACCACGGTGTCCTCGGGGACGCACAGCCAGTCGGTGAGGGTGACGTCGGCGACGAGCCGACCCGCGTCCTCGACGAAGGCGTAGGGCGCCTCGAAGGTGCCGTACTCGCCGGCGTCCACGACCACGTGCTCGATCTCGGGGGCGCCCAGGCTCTGGGATTCGACGTTGCCGATGCGCAGCACCGGGTCGCGGTCGATGTCGGCCTCGGAGTCGTACTCGCCGCCGTCGAGGATCTGCATCTCGAGCTGACGCTGCGAGAAGTCCGGGGCCAGGTCCTGGTTCGCCTCGAGGTAGTCGATGAAGGCGTCGCGGTCCAGCACGCCGGAGTCGCGCACGTTCGCGGCCTCGGACAGGGCCCACATGTTGTCGCCGCCCTCGAACAGGAAGCTCGCGGTGACGATGGTGTAGGTGGCGTCGGGGTCGATCGACTCGCCGTTGATGCGGATGTCGACGATGCGGTCGTCGAGCTCGCGGGTCGAGTCGAAGACGTACTCGACGTTCTCCGAGACGCTGAAGGCGAGGAAGGGCTCATCGCCCTCGTCGACCGTGCCGCCCTCGGCGGTGCGCTGCCACTGCTCCTCGAGCATCTGGGCGAACTGGGTGCCGGTGACCTCACCGGAGTTCAGGGTGTTGCCGAAGGGGACCATCGAGTTGGCCTCGGCGTAGGTGACCACGCCATCGCCCTCACCGGTCGCGGACTGGTCGTACCAGAGCTCGGCGCGGATGCCGCCGGGGTTCATGAAGCCGATGACCTCGTGGCCCTCGGTGAGATCGTTCTGCTCGAGGTACCACTTCATGGAGTCCGCGAGCATGTCGCCCGCGGCGGAGTGGCGCATGCGGTTGTCGCCCTTGGTGCTCGACTGGTTCTCGATCGGTGCATCCGAGGTGCGGGTGCCGTCCACGTAGGAGGTCTTGGTGTTGTCCCACGAGGTGGTGACGTCTCCGGCCACGGAGCCGACGGGCTCGGCGCCGACAACGGCTGCTTCGTCGATCGCGTCCTGCGCGATCGCCTCGACGTTCTCAGTGGTGTCGGTGGAGATCGAGCACTCCTCGCGCGGGGTGCCCGCCTCCTCATCGGCCTCGGCGAGGGTGGCGTCGATCAGCTCGGGATCGCCGACGACGTCCCAGTCCTCGCCGTCTTCGGTCACCAGGGTGACCGTGCCGAGGAAGGAGGCGCTGGCGCCGGTCTGGATGATCGGGCGGACCTCGCCGTCCTGGCCGGGGACCTCGGCGTTGTAGTTGTAGGTGCGGTGGGAGTCGCCGTTGAAGATCGCGTCGACCTCGGGGGAGGTCTCCTCGACGATCTTGTCGAAGATCGGATCGGTGTTCTCCGGAGCGACGCCGGGCTCAGCGTTCGCGCTGCCGCCCTCGTGGTAGGAGGCGACGAGCACGTCGTACTCCTCGCCGGAGGCGTTGAGCTCCTCGACCGCGGCATTGACGCCGTCGACCGGATCGCCGAACTCGAGGCCCTCGATCGCGACCGGACTGACCTTGCCGACGGTCTTGGTGGTGACCGCGCCGATGACGGCGACCTTCACGCCGTCGCGCTCGATGACCTCGTATGCGTCGTGGACCCGGTCCCCAGTGTCCTCGTCGTACACATTCGCGGCGAGGTCCGGGAACTCGGTGCGGCCCTCGATGCGCTCCAGGAGGTCATCGATGCCCTGGTCGTACTCGTGATTGCCGATCGCGGTGGCGTCCACGCCCATCTCGTTCAGCACGTCGATCGTGGGCTCGTCGTTCTGGACGGCGGATTCGAAGGCCGAGCCGCCGACGTTGTCCCCTGCGGAGAAGAGGAACGAGGTATCGGCCTCGGAGCGGACCGTCTCGACGGCGCAGACGAGGCCGCGGGCACCGCCGAGGGCGCCGTGGAAGGCGTTGACGGGCATCCCCGGGACCGCAGCCCCGGGCGCGGCGGCCGCGGCGGGGCCGACCGGCAGCCCGGCAGAGGCGAAGGCGACCGCGGCGGCGCCGAGGCCGACGGTCACGCCGCGCCCGAGGCGGCGAGCGGGGTTGTCCATCATGAAAGCTCCTGGGGGCAGGGAGGGGAGAGGGCTCGACATGAGCCGTTCCATCACACCGCATCGGCACCGCCTCTGCCGGGGTTTTCGCCAACCCGGTTCCGAGTCGTCATCGACCGTTCATCTCGGTGGTGGTCAGAGTGGGTTCTGTCGTCACCACCAGGAGAAATCGTGACCTTCCCGTGATCCGGACGGGGTGACGGGGAGGGCGTCCGCGGCGGCGCGGAGGGCACCGCGCGTTGCGTCCGCGCGGTCCGTGATCTCCGGTGATCGCTTTCCACGTGTGACCTCACCCCGTCGGCCGGACGTGCTCGTGACCCCGCCGGGACCCAATGGGTAGGATCGACAGGGACTTCGGATGGTCCACTCGACCCCCGCCCCGCAGCCTCGGCCCGAGGATCTCGGCACCGGCCCGGGACGGACCCGGCACCGTCCCCAGCCCGCTCGCTCCGACGCTCCCTCCCCCTTCCAGACGCGGACCGCGACCCGATCGGCCACCAGCCTCGGCCGGGCCGCCCATGCGCCGCTCAAGGAGTCCTCCTCATGGTCATGCCGTTGCCCTTCCTCAGCCGTCGCCCCACCGTCCCCGCAAAGGACGGCGCGAGCTGGCCGCACGTCGTCATCCTGGGCGGCGGATTCGCCGGGGCCCACGCCGTGGGCGCCCTGCGCGATGCGCGGGTGCGCGTGACCCTGATCGACCGCAACGTCTACAAGACGTTCCAGCCGCTGCTGTACCAGGTCGCGACCGCCGGGCTGAACCCGGGGGACGTCACCATGTTCCTGCGCGGCCTCTCGCTGAAGGTGCCGAACATGCGCTACCGCCAGGGCGAGGTCGAGGGCGTGGATCCCGAGCGGAAGGTCGTGAGCCTGGACGAGGGCCAGCGGGGCCAGCACGAGATCGCCTATGACTACCTGGTCGTCGCCAACGGTGCGACCACCACCTACTTCGGCACCCCCGGCGCCGAGGAGCACGCGATGCCGATGTACACCCGCAGCCAGGCCCTGGCGATCCGCGAGCGGGTCTTCTCCGAGCTGGAGCGTTCGAGCCGCGAGGTCGGGGACACCCACGACAAGCTGCACGTGTGCATCGTGGGCGGCGGGCCGACGGGGGTGGAGATCGCCGGCGCCCTGGCGGACTTCCGCATGCAGGAGCTGGACATCCTGTATCCGGAGATGGACCCGGGCACGCTCCAGGTCACGGTGCTGCAGCGCGGCGACGAGCTGCTCAAGGAGTTCTCCACCAAGTACCGCCAGTACGCGGCCGACGAGCTGCGGGACCGCGGCGTGGTCCTCGAGCTCGGTCGCGGGGTGAAGGAGGTCGGCTACGACCACGTGGTGCTCGACGACGACGGGATCGTCGAATCCGACATCACCATCTGGGCCGCCGGCGTCGCGATCCCGAAGTCGGTCTCCGAGTGGGGCTTCCCCCAGGACAAGCGCGGCCGCCTCTCGGTCGACGACTACCTGCAGGTCAAGGGCTTCCCCGGCGTCTACGCGGCCGGTGACATCGCCGGTCAGGACGAGGCCCTCCCCCAGCTCGCGCAGCCCGCGATCCAGACCGGCCAGGCCGCGGCCCGGGCGGTCGCCGCCGAGGTCGCCGGCAAGCCGCGCAAGAAGTTCACGTACACCGATCTGGGCACCATGGCCACCATCGGCCGTCACGCCGCGATCGCGGAGATCCCCGTGCTCGGCGGGCTCTCGGGCTCGCTCGGCTGGGCCGCCTGGCTGGGCGTGCACATCACCAAGATGATCGGCCACCGCAACCAGCGCGCGGTCGCGATGAACCTGGTCTCGCTGTACGGCGGCTCCCGCACCACCCACCAGCCGAACCCCGTGGTGGGCGAGGTCGACTCGCTGCGCGCGGCGAAGATCTTCGAGGAGCAGGCCCCGCACCGCATGTTCGGCAGGAATGCCGGAGCGGGCGGCCCGGCCGACGCGGCCGCGGCGGAGGATGCCCCCGGCGCGGCCGACGTCGCCGAACCCACCCACGACTGATCGCGAGCATGTCATCGTCGGCCTCACCGGCCCCGTCGGCCTCGACAGCCGGGATCCGTCCTCAAGGGCGCGTGCTCGCTCCGAGGTGGGAGCGCAGGGTCCGTCCCGCGTAGTCGCGGCGGAGTCGTCCCCGCCGCTGCAAGACGGGGACGACCTGCTCGACGAAGTCGTCGATGCCACCGGGCAGCGTCGGCGGCATCAGATTGAACCCGTCGGCGCCGCCGCCGTCGACCCATCGTTCGATCTCGTCGGCGATGCTCTCCGGGGTGCCGACGAAGGTGGCATGGCCGCCTCCGGCCGCGAGCAGACCGAGCAGCTCGCGCACGGTCGGTCCCGCGCTCGCGATGATGCGCAGCACCGTGGCGTATCGGCCTTTCGGCCCCTGGTACGCCTCCAGCGGCGGCAGCGGCGGGACCGGGGCGTCCAGAGCCCACCGGGAGGTGTCGACCCCCACGAAGGAGGACAGCTGCCGCAGCGAGTCCTCGACGGGCAGCAGCTCGTTCAACGCGCGCTGCTGCGCCAGGGCCTCCCGTTCCGTCGAGGCGACATAGGTCACCAGGCCCGGCATCACCGCGATGCCGTCGGGATCCCGACCGATCGCCGCTGCCCGCGCCCGGATGTCGTCGCGGTAGGCGCGCGCCGACGGGAGGTCCCACGCGACCGCGTAGATGCCCTCGGCGTGCCGGGCAGCCAGCTCGCGGCCCGGTTCGGAGGCCCCGGCCTGGAACAGCACGGGGCTGCCCTGCGGTGATCGGGGCACGTTGAGCGGGCCCTGGGCACCGAACCAGCGGCCGCGATGCCCGACCGTCCGCAACCGCGCCTCGTCGACATACGCTCCGGCCGGGTCCGCGATGATCGCCTCCGCCGGCCACGACTGCCACAGCTGCTCCACCACCGTGATGAACTCCGCGGCGCGCGCATACCGCTCATCATGGCCGGGCAGCTGCTCCATGCCGTGATTCCGGGCCTCGTCGTCGGTCATCGAGGTCACCACGTTGAGGCCCGCTCGACCGCCCGAGATGTGAT
This sequence comes from Brachybacterium sp., assembly GCA_030457675.1. Classification (GTDB taxonomy): domain Bacteria; phylum Actinomycetota; class Actinomycetes; order Actinomycetales; family Dermabacteraceae; genus Brachybacterium. The sequence continues at coordinate 8,358 of JAKDUN010000023.1, forward strand.
CCAGGCTCGCCAGCAGCCGGGCCGCGTGGAAGGGGTCCCAGAACGTGCTGGACACGGTGGTGACCAGACCGATGCGCTCGGTCGCTCGGGCCAGCGCCGTGAGCGTGGTGATCGGTTCGAGGAACCACCGCGGCCCCCGGCCGATGCCGCCGAGCCCCGCCGACTGCCCGTCCGCGAGGAAGAGCGCGTCCAGGCAGCCCCGCTCGGCGGTGCGGGCGAGCTCCTCCCAGTACGTGATGTCGCCGAGCCGATCCACGCTCGACCCCGGTGCCCGCCACGCGGCGGCATGGTGTCCGCACGCGAACGCGAACAGGTTGAGGTGGATCGGGGCGGGCGTATCGCTGGTGCGGGCTGTCATCAGTTCTTGACCAGTCCGCCGTCGACGATGAGGTTCTGCCCGGTGGCCGCGCGCGCCCAGGGCGAGGCGAAGAAGAGCACCGCGTCGGCGAACTCGTCCGGGGTGGTGACGGTGCGCAGCGGGGTGCCCTCGGCGATCGCGTCGAAGACCGCCTCGGGCGTCGCGGCGCTCGCGTCCGTGGTGCGCAGCAGCCCGCCGCTGACGATGTTGACGGTGATGCGGCGCGGGCCGAGGTCGGCGGCGAACGTGCGGGTCAGCGACAGCAGTGCCGCTTTGGCGGCCGTGTAGTCGTGGTACGGCACGACGGGATGCTGGAAGAGGTTGGTGCCGATGTTGATCACCCGGCCCGATCCGGCCCGGTCGAAGTCCGGCAGCGCCGCCTGGATGACGTTCAGCGCGCCCTGCACGGCTCCCGAGAACTGGGCCGCGAAGGCGTCGTACTCGATCTCGTCGGCCGTGGCCCGGGCATCCCCGTTGAACGAGAAGTCGACGAGCGCGTTGTTGACGACCGTCGACACGGGAGCGCCGAAGGCTTCCCGGGCCGTCGCCATGAGCGCGTCGACCTGCGCCCGGTCGCGCACGTCGGCCTGCACCGCGATCGCACGGCCGGGGTGCGCGGCCGCGAGCTGCTCGGCGGCGTCACCGCTGGTGCGGTAGTTGATCGCGACCCGGGCGCCTTCGCGCAGGAATGCCTGCACGATGCTGCGGCCGAGACCGCGTGCGCCCCCGGTCACGACGACCACCTGCGCAGGGATCTCCGGTGCTGCGCCCTCCGAGCGGGTGGCGGGGGATGGTGTGGCCGTGGTCATCTGGGTGCCTCTCTTCCGATGGCGAGGGCACACCCTGACGCATACCAGCGCACAGCACCGGGCGGAACCCGCCGGGCGACCTGAGCACGTACGTCATCACGGACATTCCCTTCGCCAGTACGAACTGGATCAGGTTCAACGGGTGTGATCTCAGCCACCGGTCGGTGGCACCCCGTGTCATTGCATGAGGGAGCGTACCGCAACCGGGCGGGAGCAGCGATTCGGGCCTGCGCGCGGGATCTGAGGGGAGCGTCCTGCGGTCGGGACGGTGCTGACGTGCCGGCTCAGCGGACGTGGCGGAGGAGCTCGATGAGCAGATCCGCATCACGGCGCAGCGGATGGTGGGCATCGCCGGCGGGGCCCGCCTCCGCGGCCGTCCGCGCCCCCGCGCCACTCCCGGGCTCCGCTGGGTTCCCGGGTGCCGCCGTGCTGCGTGCGGGGGCCGCGGTGCCCACCGTGTCCGACGGCAGGGGCGCGGCGTAGCGGGCGGCGGTGAAGGCGTCGGCGATGCGGGCCGCGGCGGCGCGGTGCTCGGGGGCGACGTCACGATCGGCGGCCTCGATCTGCGTGAGCAGGTCCTCCAGGGCGCGGTGCGGCGGCAGTGCGGCGTCCAGTCCGAGGGCCGTGGGGGTCAGGCCCCAGGCCCCGGTGATCCAGAGCCAGCGGATCGCGGTGCGGCGCACGGAGAGCTCACGGGTGAGCTCGGACCAGGCGAGCTCTCCCGCCCCGCGATGCCTCCGCTCCGCGGCGAGCGCGGCTGCGGCCCCGCCGACGGCAGCGCCCGTTCCGCCGCCTTCAACCCCCGCGCCACTGCCCATCAGAGCAGCCCAGCGCTCCTCGCGGGCGCGGAGGCGGCGGCGCCGGATGCCGATCACGGCCACGGCGGCCGCGGCGGCGAGCAGACCTCCCAGCGCCATCACGATCACCACGCTCCATTTGACGGTGCGCACGGTGGCCTCGGACGGGCCGATCCCGCCCTCGTCGGAGGCCTGGGCAGCGGCAGCGTCCTCGGTGGTCTCCTCCGCGGAGGTGCCCTGCTCGCTGGGGGTGTCCGCGGTGGGCTCGTCCTGCTCGGACGGGGTCTCAGCGGCAGGCGCGGCGGCCTCGCCCTGCCCGGCGGATTCGTCCCGCTCCGGCGGACGCACCCCGTTGGCGGCCGCGGCCGGCGTCGGCTCGAAGCGCACCCAGCCGTGCTCGGGACCGAACCACACCTCGGGCGAGGCGTGGGCGTTCGTGGAGTTCACGGACCACTCCTCCCCGTCCTGCTCACCGGGGGTGAAGCCGATGACCACCCGGGAGGGGTATCCCTGCGAGGTCATCATCAGCGCGAAGGCCGCGGCGAACTGCTCGCAGTAGCCCACGCGGTCCTCGAGGAAGGACTCCAGCGGGTCCTCCCCCGGTGGGGAGTTCACGGTGAGCGAGTAGGCGAAGGAGTTGCGGAAGTAGTCCTGGAAGGTGACCGCCGTGTCGTAGGCGTTGTCAGTGTCCGCGTTCGCGGCGAGCTCGTCGGCCAGCGTGGCCGCGGCCTCGGGCACCTCCTCCTGGGAGGTGTAGCCGGCCTCGAAGGGCTGCTCGAAGACGGCCGGGTCCACGGCCCGCAGCTGCTCGGCGGTGGAGGTGGCCGGCTCGGACTCGATGCTGTAGCGCTGCCCGAGCAGGCCGCTGCGCACGTAGGACACGGCCACCTCGCCGTGGGAGGGCTGCAGCGTCATCGCCCGGTTCAGCGTGCGGTCCGCGCCCTGGATGGAGCGCACGTTGTCCGGCACCGGGAGCCGGTCCCCGGCGAAGCTGATGATCTCGACGTCGGTGTCGATGAAGTCGTCGGCGCTGCCGCGCACCGCCACGCCGTCATCCCGCGCATCGCTGAAGGCGGCCAGCCCCATGGCCAGTGCGTCCCCCTCGACATCCCCGCGGAAGGTCTCGCCGTCGAAGGTGTTCAGGCTGCGCAGGCGCAGGTAGGAGGGGTTCTCGGCGGTGGTGGTGTAGCGCAGCACCTCGGTGTCCTCCTGCTGGAGGAGGGAGCGGCGCACGGAGACGTCGTCGTCGATCATGACCGGGCCCAGCGCTGGGGCGTCGGGGTCCTGCCACCGCTCGAGCATGTCGATGTTCAGGGCGAGCCGGGCCGGGGCCAGCTGCGGCAGGGCGGAGCCCAGCAGCGGGGTCAGCGCCGCCACCAGCGCCACGCAGAGCGTGACCGCGGCGAGGGTGCGGCCGTGGTGGGTGGGAGGCCCTGCCTGCGGCCGACGGTCGCCGCGGAGGTAGCGCGGATCGGCGTGGACGGTGCGGGTCGCGAAGATCATCGCGCCGGCCAGCACCGGCGCGGCGATCTGCCACCACTGCCCACCGGCCGGCTGCTGCAGGGCCGGGATCAGCACCGAGCTCATCACCAGCAGGGCGGTGGGGGTGTGCCATCCCAGGTCCAGGAACATCAGGTCCAGCAGCAGGGTCATCAGCCCGATCAGCGTCACCAGGATGACGGTGCCGGGCGCCCCGAGCGCCACCGGGGGCACACCGGACGCCAGCTCGTTCACGCCGCGGGTGACGATCTCCGCCTGGGCGCGGAGCACGGCGAAGGGCCCGTCCTGCCAGGGGGCCAGGCCCAGCACCGTCTCGACCACCAGCACCAGCACCACCAGCAGTCCGGCCTGGGCCAGCGGCACCAGCATCTGGCGCGGCACCACGGTGCGCAGCACCACGCCGCCGACGATCACCGGCACGGCGGCGACCAGCGTCAGCAGCAGCCAGGACGAGCCGGCCAACAGCTGGGAGACGGGGGCCGACGCCAGCACCAGGGCGAGCAGCAGCAGCATCGCCCGACCGGTGAGGTGAGCGCCCTCCAGGGCGGGCCGGCCGACCAGCGGGCTCATCGGTCCTGCTCCTCGTCGGCGGTGAGCAGATCGGTGAGGGTGTCCGCGGCGGTGCCGCGCACCAGGGTCCAGGCTCCGATCCGGGAGCGGGTGGGGGCGTGCCGGTCGCGGACGGCGGCCAGCTCCCGGGCGTGCTGCTCGTGGGCGTGGCCGAAGTCCTCCCCGTCGGCCGGGCCGATCCGCCGGGCCGGGCGCGGGGGCTTCCCGTCGGGCCCGTCGGCGGTGTCGCTGACGAGGGCGGGCCGCAGTGCGATCGCGGTGCGGTGGGCGGCGCGGCCGGCGAAGCGGTCCAGCTCGAGGCCGGAGAAGGGGTCGCCGTCATCGGGCCCCAGGGCGATGGCCAGGGCGGTGTGTCCGGCGGCGTGGTCCTGGCCGATGCCGCCGGAGGCGTCGTCGTCGAAGTCGACATCGGCGAGCGCGAGCAGCGAGGCTCGCTGCTCGACGGCATCCGCCTCGCGGCCCAGCGGCGACGGGCCGGGGATGCCGCGGCGGCGGCCGGTGCGGGTGATCTCGTCCCCGGAGGCGTCGACGATGCGCACCTCCCAGCCGCTGCGGCCCAGGGCGTCCAGCACGGTCGCGGCGTGCGAGACCAGGACGTCCTCGACCTCGGGCGAGGGGTCCTCGCGCTGGCTGGTGTCGAGCACGATCACGGCGCTCTGCCCAGCGGCGGGCTCGTCCTCGCGGGTCATCAGCTGACCGGTGCGGGCGCTGGCGCGCCAGTTGATGCGACGGATGTCGTCCCCGCTGGCGTAGGGCCGGGCGATGGGGCCGATCTCGCCGATGCCCGGGGAGGGGGCGGCGCTGCGGGCGCCCTCGCGGCTGATGCCGGTGGCGCGCTCGGCGGCCGGCTCCATCACGCCGACCACCGGCAGTCCGGTCAGGTGCAGGCCGTCGGCCACGGTGCGGCGCAGGTGGAACAGGCCCAGCAGGTCGCGGACGATGAGCGAGTAGGGGCCCAGGTCGTGCCCGCCCCGTCGGCCCACGCGCAGCACATGCGGCATCCGCGCCGCCAGCGGCAGGTCTCCCTGGCCGCCGAGCGGCTCGGGCAGGTGCTCACGCACGATCCCGCGCCCCAGCGGCACCACCGTGATCCAGGCCCGGCCCTGCAGCTCGAGCATCACCCGGGCGGTGGCGCCGACGGGCACTGCGTCATCGACCAGATACCTCCGCGCCCGCAGCCCGATGCTGCTCGCCACGATCCCGATCACCCCGATGACCAGCATGATCAGCAGGGCTGCGGCGAGCTGGCGGGCCGGGGTGACCCGGGCCAGGTCGCCCAGGAGCCACAGCCCCAGGCACAGCCCGAGCACCGCGATGCCGCGCCCGGTGGGGCGCAGGATCGTCCCCGGGCGCGGGGTCATGTCTGCGAGGTGCTGGCCAGCACCTGATCGACCAGCTCCTCGGCCGTCGCCCCGCGGGAGAGGGCCTGCGGGGTCAGGTGCATGCGGTGGCGCCACACCGGCATGATCACGTCGGCGATGTCCTGAGGGGTGACGAAGGTGCGCCCGGCCAGCGCCGCCTTCGCCTTGGCGGCGCGCACCAGGTGCACGGCGGCGCGCGGGGAGGCGCCGAGGGTGACCTGCGGATGGTTGCGGGTGGCCTGGGCCAGGCGCACCACGTAGTCGAGGATCGTCGGGGAGGCGTGCACGCTGCGCACCAGGGAGATGTGGGCGGCGATCCGCTCGGGGCTGGTGCGGGTGATGACGGCGTCGATCACGTCGTGGTCGCCCTCGGGGACCGGCCCGGTCTGGGTGGCGAGCATCCGCGCCTCGGCGCCCGGCACGGGATAGCCCATGGTGGTCTGGGCGAGGAAGCGGTCGCGCTGGGCCTCGGGCAGGCGGTAGGTGCCCTCCATCTCGACCGGGTTGGCGGTGGCGACCACCATGAACGGCTCGGCGAGGGGGTAGGTGGTGCCGTCGACGCTGACCTGCCGCTCCTCCATCGCCTCGAGCAGCGCGGACTGGGTCTTGGGAGAGGCGCGGTTGATCTCGTCGGCCAGCAGGATCTGGGTGAACACGGCGCCGTGGCGGAATTCGAACTCGCTGGTGGCCTGGTTGAACACGCTCGCGCCGGTGACGTCCCCCGGCAGCAGGTCGGGCGTGAACTGGATGCGGTGGCGCTCGGCCCCGAGCGAGGCGGCGAGGGACTTGGCGAGCATCGTCTTGCCGACGCCGGGGATGTCCTCGATGAGCAGGTGGCCGCCGGCCAGCAGCACCAGCACCGCGATGCGGGCCACCTCGTCCTTGCCCTCGACGACGGTGGCGATCTCCTCGACGACGCTCTCGGCCTCGGCGGCGATCTCACGCGCCTGCTCCTCGGAGAGCGTCGCGGCGGTCTCCTGCGAGCGGTGGTGGGGGTCCCAGGGATCCTGCGGAGCGTGGACAGCGACGTCGTCCTGGGTCATGTCGAGCTCCTTTGAGTCACCTGGGTCACCACGGACGCCCGCGTTCACGAAGAATTTGCCACCTGATGAACTGTCCAGGTGATAAATAGAGGCGGCGCCTCATACAGTATGACTGGTCAAATCTGTCGCGCCCAAGGAGTTCCGATGTTCGTCCGACGTGGCCAGGCGACCGTTCGCCTCGGCGCCGGGCTCCTGCTCGCCATGACGTGCGCCGCGGCACCGGCGATGGTGCTGACGCCGCCGGCTGCGGGAGACGCGACTCCGCCCGGGGCGTGCGAGAACATGCAACCGAGCGCCTCGGCGACGTCGACAGTGCTCGGCGGGCCCGTCGAGATCACCGGTGACTGCTTCCCGGTGCGTTCGACGGTCACGGTCGAGATCTTCATCCAGGGCGACGACAGCTCGCGGCAGACGCTGGACGTGAACACCGAGGGTGGACAGTCGATCTACGCCCAGTTCACGCCCGCGGTGGCCGGCGACTACCAGGCCGTCATCGCTGCCGGCGGGGCGAGCACGAGCACGACGTTCACCGTGGAGCCTGCAGCGGAGGAGCCCGAGGACCCCGACACGGGGGACGGCGGCGATACCGGCGACGGTGAAGATCCCGGCGATGGCGGTGACGATGGTGCCGATACCGGCGACGGTGGCGATCCCGGCGATCCCGGCGATGGTGAAGATCCCGGCGACGGCGGCGATCCCGGCGACGGTGGCGATGAGGGCGCCGGCACTGATCCTGGTGGCGACACGGACGACGGCGCCGACACCGACGACGGTGCAGATGGCGGCGACGGCTCAGATGGGGCCGACGACACCGACACGGGTGATGACACTGACGCGGGTGACGGCACCGACACCGGCGACGGCACAGAGGATGGCACCGGTGACGGCTCCGGGGAAGGCTCCGAAACGGAGGACGGCTCCGGCGACGACACGGGTGCGGGAGCCGACGAAGGCACCGACACTGGTGCCGACCAGGGCACCGACACCGGAAGCACCGGCGGGGACGGCACGTCCTCGGGCGAGGAGCAGCAGTCCGACGACGAGTCGGACCCGGCATCCCCGTCACCCACGACACCCGCCCCGAGCACCGGGGAGGACGAGGACCAGAACTCTCCGGAGCCGTCGGCCGGCGGCCAGCCGAGCGCGTCCTCACAGACGCCCGATCCCGCAGCCCCGGAGGAGCCGGGGTCGGCGACCGATGAGGTCCCCGCCGCGACGCCCGATCCGGACGACGACCAGTACAGCGCCGAACAGCGGGAAGCGGCTGCGCTCGCGGTGCTGATGACCTCGCTGTTCGCGCACGGGGTCTCCGAGGGCGAGGTGGGCACCTCCCCTGCCGACGCGGAGGCGCGGACTGACGGCGACACCGACCATGGCACGACCGACGGCGAGGATCCCGCCGACGGCACCGGAGCCTCCGACGGCGGCGGGGACGAGCTCGCCGAGACCGGTGTGGAGGTCACGGGTCCCGCGGCCCTGGCAGCGCTGATGCTCACCGGCGGCGCCGGGCTGCTCTGGCACCAGCGGCGCCGCGAGAACTGAGAGGCGCACCGCGACGGACGCGCCCCCGCTCAGGCGGTGAGCCCGCGCCTCGTCTGCACGGCGATCAGCACACCGATCAGCAACGCGCCGAGCACCAGCGCGATCCCACCCACGGCGACCGCGCCGCTGACGCCGAGCACGGCGCCGAGCCAGCCCAGGGTGATCCCGTTGCCGGTGCGCATGCCGCTGCCGATCATCGAGTAGACGCCCACCACGCGTCCGCGCTGGTCCTCGGGGGCGCGCAGCTGCACCAGCGCCTGGCCGATCGCGGTCGCCGCGAGGTTCGCGATGCCGCCGATCACCAGGGCGATCAGCGCGATCGGGTAGTGCGTGGTGGTGGCGACGATCAGCGAGGTGAGCCCGAACATCACCGCGGCGATGACGGCGCCGCGCACGTCGACCTTGAGGATGCCGGTGGCCTCGAGCAGGATCCCGCCCACCACTCCCCCGACACCGTTGGCGAACAGCAGCGCGCCGTAGCCGAGACCGCCCTCGTCCCCGGCGCCGAGCGTCTGGGCGAAGTTCGGCATCGCCACCTGCAGCGACGCCCCCACGCACACCGCGATCAGGCCGGCCAGCGCGATCATGCCCACCAGCACGCGGTCGCCGCCGACAGTGCGCAGCACCCGCGGGGTGTCCAGGATGGAGATCCGCTCGGTGTGCACGTGACCGCTGCGCACATGGCCGGTGAAGGGGGTGCGGAGCATCAGCAGGGTCATCGGCAGGTAGAACAGGATGTTGGCGAGGATCCCGTACGTCGGGCCCAGCACCAGCAGCAGGAGCGAGCCGACGACCGGGCCCGCCAGGATGCCGAGGCTCTTGAAGGTGGCGTTCAGCCGCACGGCGCTGGGCAGCTCGGCCGGGGTGGCGAAGTCGTGGAGCATCAGCTGCTCCGCCGGGCCCCACAGCGCGCCCGCCATCCCGTGCAGCACCAGCAGCACGCAGGCGCTCCACATCTCCAGCGTCCCGGTGAGGAACAGCAGGCCCCAGCTGAGGGACACCAGCGCGAACAGGATCTGGGCGGCCTGGATGATGCGCCGGCAGTCATACTTCTCCGCCAGGGCCCCGAACAGCACGGAGAACAGCAGGAACGGCAGCCAGTGGCTGATCACCTGGAAGCCCACCAGCCAGGGCGAGGCGAACGCCTCCCACAGCACCCAGTAGGTGATGACGTGCTCGATGTTGTCGGCCATCATCGAGAGCCCGGCGGTGACCAGGTAGGGGCGAGAGTGCTTGTCGCGCAGCGGGCCGAAACGGCGCGGGGCGGTCAGGTTCAGCGGAGTTCGGCCTTCCTCGGGAAAGGGCGGGCGACGAAGGCTGCGTTCTCGTCCGTTGTCAGCGGGGCGCGACGCTGTCCTGCCCGGTACCTTCGACCAAGCGGCCGGAGCTGTACTTGTGGAGAACACTGGTGATGAGTGTCTGGTACGGCACGCCCTCCTGAAGCGCTCGGGCTTGGAGCTCATGCAGATCGGCGGAGGACAGGCGAATGTTCACCCGGCGGTCCTTGGTACCGGTGGCACGCGCAGCCTCACGCAGCCGAGCTCGCTCCTCAGCGGTGCCGACCGAACGCAGCTCTCCGGCATCGTAGGCCTCGAGGATCTCCCTCTCGTAGTCGTCGAGGGTGCTCATGGCTGGTCTCCTTCCGTCCGTTCGTGTCGTCTCAGATAGTCACGAGTAACTTTGCGACTAGGGATGATGGTCTTCAGGAACAGGTGATCGCCGGACTCCACATAAGGAACGAGGTACGCGTACCCGTCGCAGGCGACGATGAGGATCCGCTGTCCCGGATATCGCCCCTGATTCGGATGGTCGATGACGTCAAGGAGCCCGCCGTCTCCGATCTCGACCACGATTCGCTCGAACGTGATCCCGCGCCCGGAGTCCAGGACAAGGTTCTTCTCCGGGTCCCAGCGAAACGGCTTCACACTGCAATCATAGTGGTGCGTGTGCCTTTTGTCATCACCTCTCGCGGGAGGAGTCGCGATCCCGGCGACACTGGGCCGAAGTGGATTTCG
>JAKDUN010000024.1 GCA_030457675.1 Brachybacterium sp.
GTGACGGCATGCGCCTGTGATCCGCCCCGTCGACCGCCGTCCCTCCGTCGAGGAGCCGATCCATGCCCGCGCACCCTTTCACCGCCGCCGCGCCCACCGCGGTCTCCGACCCGTCCCTGCACCTGCGGGCCGACGGGATCTCCTTCTCCTTCCCTGACCGTCGGGTGCTCACCGATATCTCCCTGGTGGTCCCCGCCGGGCGCCCCACCGGCCTGCTCGGCGAGAACGGCAGCGGGAAGTCCACCCTGCTGCGGATCCTCACCGGCGAGCTCGCCGCGGCCACCGGGAGCATCGCCGCGCCCGGCCCCGTCGGCGTGCTCCATCAGGAGCTTCCCTTCGGCCCCGCTGCCACGCTCACCGAGGTGGTCGCCGACGCCCTCGAGCGCTCCCGCCGCCTCGAGCGGGAGCTGATCGCCGCCGGTGAGGAGCTCGCCTCCGGGGCCGGGGAACCCAGTGCCCGCGCCGCGCACCGCTACGACGCCCTGCTCGCCGAGGCCACCCTCGCCGACATCTGGAACGCGGACCGCCGCGCCGAGGAGGTCCTGGCGGGGCTGGGCCTGGACGTGCTCGAGCCCACCACCGCCCTCGGCAGGATCAGCGGCGGCCAGCGCGAGCGATTGGCCCTGGCCCACCTGCTCATCGCCCGGCCCACCAGCTGGCTGCTCGATGAGCCCACCAATCACCTCGACGACGCCGGCGCCGCCTTCCTCACCGCGGCGATCACCGCCCATCCGGGACCGGTGCTGATCGCCAGCCACGATCGCGCCTTCCTCGATGAGGCCACCGCTGCCCAGCTCGACCTCGATCCCGCGGAGTCCCCGGCCGCGACCGAGCCCGGAGGGCTCACCGCGTACACCGGCGGCTTCAGCGACTACCTGCTGGCCCGCTTCGAGGCGCGCGAACGCTGGGAGCACCGCTTCCGCACCGAGCAGGAGGAGCTGACGGTGCTGCGAGCGGCGGTGAAGGACTCCGCGACCGTCGGCCACGAGGGTGCCGGCCCGCGCACCGAGGCCCGCGCCGCCAAGAAGTTCTACGCCGACCGCAACGCCGCCGTGGTCTCCCGCCGGCTGCGCGAGTCCCGGGCCCGCCTGGCGCAGCTCGAGGAGCACCAGGTGCGCCGGCCGCCCGCGGAGCTGCACCTGACCCACCTGCCCGCCGCGGCCTCCCGCACCGCGCCCGGAGCGGTCCAGCTCGCCGTCAGCGCAGCGGCGGTGGCCGGGCGCCTGGCACCGACCTCCTTCAGCCTCTCGGCGGGGCAGCGCCTGCTGATCACCGGCGCGAACGGCAGCGGGAAGTCCACCCTGCTCGAGACGATCGCCGGCGAGCTCGCCCCCACCTCGGGCACCGTGGATCGGCCGCGGAGCCTGCGGATCGGGCACCTCGGCCAGGACGACGTCGCCCTCCCGGGCCGCACCGTCCGCCAGCACCTGCAGGCGGCTGCCGGCACCGCCGGGACGGAGGACGACGCCGTCCCGGAGCTGTTCGGCCTGGTCTCCCCGCGCGATCTGGACCGCCCGCTCACCCTGCTCTCCCGCGGCCAGCTGCGACGGGTGATGCTCACCGCCGTGCTGCTGGAGCCGCCCGAGCTGCTGGTGCTGGACGAGCCGACCAACCACCTCGCGCTGCTCACCGCGACCCGGCTCGAGGCCGCGCTCGAGGGCTGGGCAGGAACCGTGCTGATCGCCTCCCACGACCGCTGGTTGCGCCGCCGGTGGCAGGGCGAGGTGCTCGAGCTGCCCGGCGGTCCGGCCCGCGACTGAGTGCCGGGCGTCGAGCGGGGCGTGTTCATCCGCGTTCACGATCCTCGGCATGACGCCCCCGGGCACGCCACGCTGGGCCCATCACCGTCCTAGAAGGAGCACCGCCATGACCGAGCAGCCCCAGAAGTTCGAGACCCTGACCATCCACGCCGGCCAGAGCCCGGACACCGACGCCGGCTCGCGAGCGCTGCCGATCCACCAGACCACGAGCTTCGTGTTCCCCTCGGCGGAGTCCGCAGCGGACCGCTTCGCGCTCGCCGAGGCCGCGCCGATCTACACCCGCATCACCAACCCCACCCAGGCCGTGGTCGAGGACCGCATCGCCGCGCTCGAGGGCGGCGCCGCCGGGCTGCTGCTCGCCTCCGGCCAGAGCGCGATCACGCTGTCGATCCTCAACCTCGCCGGCGCCGGCGACTCCGTGGCCGTCTCCCCGAGCCTGTACGGAGGGTCCTTCAACCTGTTCAAGCACACGCTGAGCCGCCTGGGCATCACCGCCCAGTGGGTGGCGGACCCCACCGATCCGGAGTCCTGGCGCGCCGCGGCCGACGACACCACCCGCGCCTTCTTCGTCGAGTCGATCCCGAACCCCAAGCAGGACATCCCCGACCTCCGGGCGATCGCCGACGTCGCCCATGAGGTGGGTGTGCCGCTGATCGTGGACAACACGGTCGCCACCCCGTTCCTGCTGCGCCCGCTCGAGCACGGCGCCGACGTCGTCGTGCACTCGGCGACCAAGTTCCTCGGCGGCCACGGCACCTCGATCGCCGGCGTGATCGTGGACGGCGACAGCTTCGACTTCGCCGCCCATGCCGAGAAGTACCCGCAGTTCAACGAGCCCGACGAGTCCTACAACGGCCTCGTCTTCGCAGGCCTGCCCGCAGCCTTCGCCACCCGTGCCCGCACCAACCTGCTGCGCGATCTGGGCCCGGCCGTCTCCCCGTTCAACGCCTTCCTCATCGGTCAGGGACTGGAGACGCTGCCGCTGCGCATGGAGCGTCACCTCGAGAACACCCACCAGGTCGCCGCCCTCCTCGAGGGTGATGAGCGCGTGGGCGCGGTGACCTGGGCCTCCCTGGACTCCTCCCCGTACAAGGCGACGGCGGACACGTACCTCCCGCGCGGCGCGGGCAGCGTGCTCGGGTTCGTCCTGCCCGGCGGGCTCGAGGCCGGCAAGCGCTTCGTCGATGCGCTGAGCCTCCACTCCCACGTGGCGAACATCGGTGACGTGCGCTCCCTGGTGATCCACCCCGCGTCGACCACCCACTCCCAGCTCAGCGAGGAGGAGCAGCGCGCCGCCGGCATCGAGCCGGGCTTCGTGCGGCTCTCCGTGGGCATCGAGCACATCGACGACATCCTCGCCGACATCGAGCAGGGCCTGGTCGCTGCCGCCGGCTGAGCGGGTCGAGGCGGGCAGGGCCAGGGGGCATGCAGGGCGGCTCGATACGCTGGGAGGCATGACCTCCGATCCCCTTGCCCCTGCCGCCTCCCCCTTGGACCAGTGGCCCCCGCGCTGGGCACCGACCGCGGTGATCTTCGACTGCGACGGGCTGCTGGTGGACACCGAGGGACAGTGGGTCGCGCTGCAGGAGGAGTACCTCGCCCGCCACGACGTCACCCTGGACCCGGCCATCCGGCGCCAGATCACCGGCCGGGCCGTCGAGCAGGTGGTGCGCGCCATCGCCGCGGCCGTCGGCAAGGACCCGTACCTGGTCGGTGACGAGCTGACCTCCGCGCACCGCGAGCATGTCGGCGAGACGCTCACCCCGCTGCCCGGCGCACTGGAGACGGTACGGGCCATCGCCGCGGTGCGGCCGGTGGCGATCGCGTCCAACTCCCCGCGGGAGGTGCTGGACACCAAGCTCGCCGGCCTCGGCCTCACCGAGCTGATCGACGCCTCGATCGGCATCGAGGACGTCGCCGAACCCAAGCCCGCCCCCGACATGTACCTCGCCGCCGCGAGGGCGCTCGGCGCGGACCCGGCCGACTGCCTCGGCTTCGAGGACTCCGAGACCGGTGCCGACGCGGCCCGCGCGGCCGGGCTGCAGCTGATCGCCGTCCCCTCGATCCCCGGTCAGGATCCCCGCGCCCCGCGACGCCTGACCTCCCTCGCCGACCCCGTGCTCGCCGAGTGGATCAGCGCCTGGGACTCACGGCGATGAGCGAGGGAACCACCCCGACGGAAGCCATCACAGAGGTCCCAGGGACTCCCGAGATCCCGGCCCGCTTCGCCGCGGCCTTCGGCGACTGGAGACCGCAGGCGATCGTCTTCGACTGCGATGGGCTGCTGCTGGATACCGAGTCCATCTGGCAGATCACCGAGGACCGGGTCGTCACCGCCCACGGCGCGCTGCTCGAGGAGGGCGATGCGGCGCTGCTGCACGGCTCGACCCTCGAGGCCGCCGCGGAGCTCATCGCCCGCCGCAGCGGCCACGATGAGCAGACGGTCCGCGCCGATCTGCACCGCGAGTTCGACCGCGAGCTCGCCGGTGGCATCCGCACCCTCCCCGGCGCCGCCGAGATCCTGAGGTGGGCCGGGGCCAAGGTGCCGCTGGGGTGCGCCTCGAACTCCTGGCTCGACTCGCTGGAGGACAAGCTGCGCCTCGGCGGGCTCCGGGAGCACTTCACGGTGCTGGAGGCCTCCGACACCGTCGAGCGCCCCAAGCCCGCCCCCGACATGTACGCCGCGGCCGCTCGGGCCCTCGGCGTCGACCCCGCGCAGGCGCTCGCCTTCGAGGATTCCGGCACCGGGGCGCAGGCCGCCCGGGACGCCGGTCTGCGGCTGATCGCCGTCCCCACCGGTGGGCATCCGGCGCCGCCGGCGGACCTCGCGCTCACCACCCTCACCGATCCCGACCTCCGGGCGTGGATCGCGACCTGGTGAGCATGTCCCGACCAGCCCGCGCCAGGCGTCGCCTGGCTCACATGATGTCCCCAGGTGGCCGGAAGTTGGCCCCGCGGCGTCGATCCGGTGTTCACTGGACCCCATGAGCACAACGCCGGACCCCTCCACGCCCCTGACAGCCCGGGCCCATGGCTCCGCCCTGCGCGGACGCGGCTGGCTGAACACGGGCGGCGCCGAGCTCGACCTGGAGACGCTGCGCGGGAAGATCGTGCTGCTGGACTTCTGGACCTTCTGCTGCGTGAACTGCCTGCATGTGCTCGATGAGCTGCGTCCCCTGGAGGAGAAGTGGGCCGAGGAGCTGGTGGTCATCGGCGTCCACTCCCCGAAGTTCGAGTTCGAGAAGGATCCCGAGGCGCTGGCCGCGAACATCGAGCGGTACGAGGTCACGCATCCGGTGATCGACGATCCTGAGCTGGAGACCTGGAGCGAGTACGGCGCCCGTGCCTGGCCCACCCTGATGGTGCTGGACACCCACGGCCGCATCGCCGGCAACCTCTCCGGCGAGGGGCATGCCGCGAACCTCGACCAGTTGGTCACCCAGCTCGTCGCCGAGGGGGAGGCCGACGGCTCCCTGCGGCGCGGGCCCGCACCCACCGTGCTCGCCGAGCGCACCCCGCAGACCCTCCGCTATCCCTCGAAGCTCACCCTGCTGCCCGACGGCCGCCTGGTGGTCTCCGACGCCGGTCAGCACCGCCTGGTCGTCTTCCAGAACGACGGCGCGACCGTCGACGCGGTCATCGGCACGGGGGAGCGCGGCCACGCCGACGGCGATGAGGAGAGCGCGCAGTTCGCCGAGCCCAACGGCGTGCTCGCCCTGCCACCCGAGGTCGCTGACGAGGTGGGCTACGACCTGCTGGTCGCCGACACCGCGGGCCACCTCCTGCGCGGGGTGAAGGTGGGAGCGGACCGGCTGCTGCGCTCCCGCACCGCGACCGAGGTGAGCACCCTCGCCGGTACGGGCACCCAGTGGATGCAGGGTGAGCCGCTGCCTCGCGGCGAGGGCGACGCCCGCACCTTCGCCCTGTCCACCCCCTGGGACCTGACCTGGTCGCACGCGCTGGGTCGAGCCGTGATCGCGATGGCCGGCATCCACCAGCTGTGGACCTTCGACCCGGTCACCGGAGCGATCATGGTGCTCGCCGGCACCACCCAGGAGGGCCTGGTCGACGGTCCCGCCGTGACCTCCTGGTGGGCACAGCCCTCGGGCCTGGACGAGCTGCCCGACGGCCGCATCGCGGTCGCCGATTCCGAGACCTCCGCCGTGCGCGTGCTGGATCCGCGGACCATGCAGGTGAGCACCTTGGTCGGCGAGGGACTGTTCGACTTCGGGCACGTGGACGGGCCCGCCGGGACCGCCCGCCTCCAGCACCCCCTGGCCGTCACCGCGCTGCCGGACGGCCGCATCGCCGTCAGCGACACCTACAACGGTGCGATCCGGCTGATCGAGGAGCCTGCGACCGACGGAGCGGGCTCCACCCCCGGCGGCATCACCGCGCTCAGCGGCATGGTCGCCGTGGGGGACCAGCCCGGCGCGGCCGCTGACGAGGAGGCCCCGGCACCGGGAGAAGCGCACGTGGTCACCGTCGCCACCGACCTCAAGGAGCCCTCGGACGCGATCGTCGGCCCGCCGGTCGACGGCATCGGCCAGCTGATCGTCGTCGAGTCCGGCAACCATCACATCACCTGGGTCCCGGTCGCCAAGGCCGCCGAGCGCATGATCGACAAGGGCGCCCAGCGCTCCGAGCGCCCGGTCACCGAGGTGGGCCCCGGCCCGCTCACCGTGCGGGTGCTGTTCACCCCGCCGACCGGGCACAAGCTCGATGACTCGCTGGGCCCCTCGACCCAGGTGACGATCTCGACCACCCCCGCCTCGATGCTGACCTCCGGCGCCGGGGTGGACACCGCGCTGGAGCGCAGGATCGAGCTGGATCCCGCCTACACCGAGGGTGTGCTGCACGTCAGCGCCCGCGCCGCCTCCTGCGACGCGGACCCCACGATCGAGTTCCCCGCCTGCCACATGCACCAGCAGGACTGGGGAGTGCCGATCCGGGTCGTCGAGGGAGCCCCCACCCATCTCGATCTCTCCCTGCTCGCCTGAGTCACTGACCGCGGCGCTCATCCCGCTCGGTTATTCTCGGCCGCCGGAGCCCCGCTCCGGTGTGTCCTCCCGCTCGGCCCGCCGAGCCCCCTCGTCGGAAGCTCTCACGTGGATCTGATCTCGCAATTCCCCCTGGGCGACGATCTCGCCTGGACCCTCCTGGCCCTCGGCGTCCTCGCCGTCGCGGCCCTGGTCGCCGGAGCCGTCGTCCCCAGCCGGCTCCGGCGCGACGAGGACAGCGAGGAGCTGGACGAGGACCTGGGCCGCCGACTCGGCGCACAGCTGCTGTCGGCCGGCTCGATCATGCTGTGGGTGGGTCTGCCGCTGGCGGTGCTGCTGTACCTCGCACCGGGCTCCACCGACGACCGTCTGCTGCGCTCGGGTCTGCTGCTGGCAGGCCTCGCCCTGGGACCGCTCGCCGCCTGGCGCGGGATCGCGGTGCAGCTGGCGGCGCTGGGGCTGGATGCCGCACGGCGCCCGACGATGATCTCCCGTCTGGGAGCGCTCACCGTCACCGGCGCCCTCGCCCTCGCGGTGCTGCCCGTCGTCATCATCATCTGGTTCCTGCAGACCACGGCCGGTCCGGCACTGATCGCCCTGGCCGGCGGGGCGGCGATCTCGGCGCTCGCGATCCGGATCTGCGCCGCTCCGGTGGAGACCGCGGCCTCCGCCTCGGCGCTCCTGGTCGGCACCGACGAGCACGAGCTGGACGCGGAGGATCCTGCGAACCTCGGCGGCCCGCACCTGCGCAGCGCCCGCATGGCGTCCCGCGGCGGTGCCCTGAGCGCGGACCTGGTCGCCGTCGCGACCGCTGTCGCCGGCGTCGGCGTGCTGCTGGGCGTGCCCGTCCTGGCCGCCGAGGGCTTCATCGTGGTGCTCCTGGGCCTCGCTGCGGCGATGCTCGCCGCGGCCGTGGTCGCCGTGATGCCGCATCTGGGCACCCCCGGCCACGAGCGCGGTGCGCTGCGCCTGGGCGGGCTGATCCCCGCGGTGCTCGGCGGGGCCGGCGCGATCGCCGCCGCCGCGCTGTGGATCCCCTCCCTCTACCGGGATCTGCGTTTCGAGGACGTGGGCCTGGAGAACTTCACCGACCCCGCCATCACCGGCGGCACCCCGACCCCGCGCGAGCAGCTCGAGCCGCAGATCGATGAAGCGCTGACCGACATGGGGCAGTGGGTCTCCGCGACCGACGAGTCCCAGTACGCCAGCGCCTTCCTGGACCTGATGGGTCTTTACTCGATCACCCCGAACATCGTGGTCGCGGTCGCTCTGGGCCTGGGCGTCCTGTCCGCGCTGGCCGCCGTGGTGCTGCTGGGCGGCACCGGGCACCGCCTCGGAGGCATCGTGCTGCGGACCGCCCGCACCAGCCGCACCGGCGGGGCGCTCGGCATCGTCGCGGGCCTGGGCTCCACTGCGCTGACTGCGGCGGGAGCCGTGGCGCTGGTGGTGCTGATCGCCACGGTGATCTCGGTGCTCTCCGCAGGGGTGCCGGGACTGGCGCTCGCGCTCCTCGTCCACGCCGCGCTCGGTGCCCTGATCGTGGTGGCGGCGCATGCCGGCTCCCTGCTGGCGAGCACCTTCGCCGACCGGCCGGATACCGAGCCCGCGCTGCAGGGAGCCGCCGCGGGCGCCTCCACCGGTCCGCGGGCCGCGCTGCTGCTGGCCGGGACGCTCACGGCGCTGGGCGCCCTGGGGCCCGTGGTCAGCGCCCTGAGCTCGGCGCCCCGGGCGGGGACCGTCTGGGAGGATCGTGCCCTGCATGCCCTCACCCCCAGCTCCCTCACCCTGCTCGGCGGGGTGGGCCTCGGCGTGCTCACCGTGCTGCTGGTGACCTCCGCGCTCCTGGACGGCGCTCGCCGACTGGGGGCGAACGCGGTCGTGGAGACCCGTGCCTCGCTGCTCGAGGGCCGCGGTCGCGCCGAGCTGGTGGACCTCACCGAGATGGTGCGCCGCGCCGCCGTCACCCCGCTGGTGACGGCCGTGCTGATGCCGGTCGTGGCCGGATTCGGGGTGGGGCCGGGCGCGCTGCCCGGGCTGCTGCTCGGCGTGGTGCTGACCGCCGCGGGCCTGGGCCTGTGGACCCTCGGTGCAGGCACGACCCTCGAGAACGCCGCGAGCGTGATCGGCTCCGGCCGCTATGGCGGGCGCGGATCCTGGGGCCACTCGGGGGCGCTGGGCGGCACCGTGCTGACCGGCGTGCTGCGCTCGAGCATCGGCTCGGTCGCGCTGCCGCTGCTGCTGACCTCGAGCCTGCTCGCGGCGCTGTCCGTCAGCGCGGTCGTCGGCATGCACACCGACGACACCAGCGCCTTCCTGCGCTGGGGCATCGCCGTGGTCGCCCTGGTCATCGTGCTGGCCTGCTGGGTGATCGCCGCGACCGCCCCCGAGGTCGATCTCGAGGACGGGGAGGGCGAGATCTCCAAGCCGCTGTTCAGCCGCGACACCGAGGAATCGGCCGACGAGCTGGACGCGATGGACTGGGAATCCGAGGACGAGAACGTCGCTCAGGTGCCGGTGTCGACCAAGCCCTCGAGGCGGCAGAAGCGAAAGCAGCGCCGTGCGGACGAGGACTGATCGCGACCGGGCTCACTCCCGCGCGCCGAGGCCCCGCAGCACGAAGGCCTCGAGGGCGGGGCGGGAGTACCGCTTGGCGGAGGAGCCCACCAGCAGGCCATTGATGATCCGTACGGAGGCGTCCACGTCAAGGTCTGCGGCGAAGTCCCCGCTCGCGACCCCGTCGGCGACGACGCGGCGCAGCACGTCCTCGATCAGCACCACGTGCTCGCGCATGCGGGCAGCGGTCTCCGGGGTGAGCGTCGCGCCGCCGGAGGTCTGCGGGACGTGGAAGGAGACATTGAGGTCGAGCTGGGTGTGCACGTAGGCGATCGCGGCATCGCGCGGGGTGGCGGAATCGCTGACCCCGGCCCGCAGCTGGGCGATGTAGTCCGTGGTCTCGTGAATCGCGTACTCGACCAGGAGGCTCTCGCGGTCCGGGAAGTGGTTGTACATCGCCGTGCGGCCCACGCCGGCCGCCGTGGCGATCCGTGAGAACGTCACCGACTCGAACTCCTGGGTCTCCAGCAGGTCGGCGAGCGCGGCGAAGATCTTCTCCCGAGTGCGCTGACGGTGCTCCTCGAGGGATCCTCCGATGATCTTGGGCATGCCGCATTCTTACACTTCCGCGCAGATCGACATAACCCTGGTGTCGTGCCCCGCCTCCGGGTCCACCGGCCCGGCCGGGAACGAAGAACGCCGGCCCGAGGGCCGGCGTCCGAGAGAGCGGGTGACGGGAATCGAACCCGCGCTATCAGCTTGGGAAGCTGAAGTTCTACCATTGAACTACACCCGCGAACTGCTGCCCGATCCGCTCCGCGATCCCGTCGGGACCGCCGCCTCTCGAGCAACGCGAAACAGCATACCCCGAGATGGTGGTGCTGTGCGAACCGCTCCGCGGTGTGAGGCGATCGGCAGGCGCGGCGCCACGGCGAGAGCTGCGGGGTGGCGGGACGCGGTGCCCTCCGTCGTCTCGGGCGGCTAGTCTGGGCGCCGTGCTGCTGAGCGATCATGACATCCGGACCGAGATCGAGGCCGGACGGGTGCGACTGGACCCGTTCGATGCCGAGATGGTCCAGCCCGCCTCCGTGGATGTGCGGATCGACCGCTACTTCCGCCTCTTCGACAACCACAAGCACGCGCTGATCGACCCCTCGATCGAGCAGCCCGACCTCACCCGCGAGGTGGCGGTCGACCCGGACGAGGCCTACATGCTCCACCCGGGGGAGTTCGTGCTCGCCTCCACCTACGAGCAGATCACCCTGCCCGATGACATCGCCGCCCGCCTGGAGGGCAAGAGCTCGCTGGGCCGCCTGGGACTGCTGACCCACTCGACCGCCGGCTTCATCGATCCCGGCTTCCAGGGGCACATCACCCTCGAGCTGTCGAACATGGCGACCCTGCCGGTGGCGCTGTGGCCCGGCATGAAGATCGGGCAGCTGTGCTTCTTCCGGCTCTCGAGCGCCTCCGACCGGCCCTATGGCAGCGCCGGGAACCTCAACCGCTATCTCGGCCAGCGCGGCCCGACCCCCTCGCGCTCGGCCCAGAACTTCCACCGCACCCGCATCCCCGTTCAGGAGCCGCAGTGACCGCACCTGTCAGTCCGTCGACCGTCGCACAGAGCCGTACCAGCCACCGCCTCCAGCTGCCGCGGGAGACCGACCCCGCCGCCGTGCTGACGATGGTGCGCAATCTGCGCCCGGAGGCGGGCGAGGACGCCGACGGCGTGATCGAGCTCGGCGAGGGACTCCGCCTGGTGCCGGACCGTTCGCCGCGCGGTGCGGGGCGCTGGACCCTGGACACCCCGCGGGTGCGGGAGGGCCCGCTGCCGGAGGGGATGGGCGACTCCCACGGCTACGGGCGCGCCTTCCCGGAGGGGATCCCCTTCGGCGTCGAACGGCAGGGCCTGGATCTCGCCTGGTCGCTGGGCCGCCGGCTCTACGGGGCCGTGGTCACCGACGACGGTGCGCGCCTGGAGCCGCACCCGTTCCACCTCCGGGACCTCACCGTGGTCAGCCCGCATGCACTGGCCCCGGAGTCGCTGGCCGAGCTGCTGGCCCCGCTCGAGCCGGAGGCCGAGCTCGACGAGGTCCCCGAGGAGGCGCCCCGCACCGGATACAGCGCCACGATCCCGCTGCCGGAGGGGGAGGAGATCTCCGTGCGCGTGGGTCGCAGCTCCCGCCCCACGGCGCTGAGAGCCCTCGGCTGGCTCGACGAGGCGGTCGACTACGAGCTGGTCCATCTCCCCGCCGATCCCGAGGAGGACGCCATCGAGGCGCCGGATCCGGAGACCGCCGAGCGCTGGCAGCTCGTCTACCGGCGGATCGGGATGATCGCCGGGCTGCTGGCGGAGGCCATCGGCGGCTATGTCGTGGATCTCGAGGGCTTCCTGGTCGATCCCGCCGACCTGGTCTGAGCGCGGGCCCGTCGGGCACCTCCCGGCGCCCCGTCTCCGTCGGCAGTCCTCAGACGGTGCCGGCCGCCCTCCCGGCGGCGCCGAGCCGGATCGGCACGAAGGCGATCAGCCCCAGCGCCATCACCAGCACGATCCCGAGGATCCCGGTGCGGGTCTCGCCCGAGATCGCGACCGTCGCGGCGAATGCCGCGGTGCCCAGGAAGCCCAGCGCGCGGCCGGTGGTGGCGTAGAGGCCGAAGTTCTCGGTCTCCCGGCCCGGCTGCGAGAGCCGGGTGAGCAGGTTCCGCGAGGCGGACTGCACAGGGCCGACGAACAGGCAGATCGCGAGGCCCGCGATCCAGAACACCAGGCTCGAGCCGAAGAACAGGACCACCAGACCCAGCACGATGACCCCGAGGGAGCCGGTGATGATCACGGGACGGGGACCGACGCGGTCGTCGACCTTGCCGCCGAGGTACACCCCGAACCCGGCGACCAGGTTCGCGGCGATCCCGAAGACGATGATCCCCTCGAAGGAGAAGCCGTACGCGTTCGCCGCCAGCACGCCGGCGATCGAGAACACCGCTCCCAGACCGTCGCGGTAGATCGCCGAGGCGACCAGGTACTGCAGCATGACCGGCTCCTCGCGGAAGGCCCGGATCACGCGACGCACGATGTGCGCATAGCCCTGCCAGGGGTTCCATCGCTCGTCCGGGGCGGAGGCGGGGTGCTTCGGGGCGCGCAGCATCAGGGGCGTCGTGCCCACCAGGATCCACAGGGCGACGAACAGCGGGATCGCCCGGTAGTTCCACCCGTCCTCGCCGGTGATGCCGAGCAGGCCCGTGCCGGGCATCACGAACAGCACCAGCACCAGGCCCAGGCACCCGATCGAGCCCCAGTAGCCCACCGCCCAGGCGGTGCCGGAGATGCGGCCGCGGTCGGCCGGACTGGAGATCTCCGGCAGCACCGAGTTCACGAACACCCCGGCGAGCTCGCTGAACACGACGGCCAGGGCGATCAGCGCCGCCCCGAGCGTCAGGTAGTCGGAGTCCAGTGCCACCAGCGGCATCAGGGCGATCGTCACGACGGTGGCGAGGGTGGTGATCCGCAGCAGGGCGTTGCGGGCACCGCCCCGGTCGGCGAGGTTCCCCAGCAGCGGGGCGAGCAGCGCCACCGCCACCGCGCCGATGGACTGCCAGGTGGTCAGCACCTGCGAGCCATGGGCCTGGGCGGCGGTGATGGCCTCCTCGCCCACCGCGCCCTCGGAGGCGACGGCGCTGGCGACGTAGGTCGCGAACACGAAGGTGAGGATCACCGAGCTGAAGGCCGACATCCCCCCGTCCCAGAGCGCGAAGGAGACGACGGGTGGACGCGTGGGGCGGACGGCGGTGGACGGCGCCGCCGGTTCCGAGATGCTGGCCATGATCACACTCTACGGAGCGGGCGGGCAGCGGGCGGACAGTCCGGGACCGGTGGAGCGCGGGCGGGCCCTGTCCAGGAACGGCGAGCTCGCCTCCCGTAAGATGACACCGGCCCTTTCCTGCCTCTCCTCGGACGGAGACCCTGTGTTCACGATGCTGCTCGCCCATATGGTGGCGGCGCTCGTGGGACCCCTCCTGGTGCGCAGGCTCGGCCGCAACGCCTTCTACCCGCTGGCCCTGGTGCCCGGTGCCTCCGCCCTGTGGCTGGCGACCCTGGACCCCCGCACCCTCGCCGAGTCCCCGCGCGAGATCGCCGTCAGCTGGATCCCCGCCTTCGGCATCGACCTGGCGTTCCGCCTGGACACGCTGAGCTGGGTGCTGGCCCTGATCGCCACCGGCATCGGGGCGATCGTGCTGCTGTACTGCGCGCGGTACTTCAAGGACACCGAGCCCGGGCTGGGCCGTTTCGCGGCCCTGCTGACGGCCTTCGCCGGAGCGATGGTGGGCCTGGTGCTGGCCGACGACGTGATGGTGCTCTACACGTTCTGGGAGCTCACCACCGTCTTCTCCTATCTCCTGGTGGGCCATTACCAGGACAAGCAGGCCTCGCGCCGTGCCGCCCTGAACGCGCTGATCTCCACCACCGCCGGGGGCCTGGCGATGCTGGTGGGCCTGCTGATGGTCGCCGCGCCGGCCGGTTCGATGCGGCTCTCGGTGATCGTCGCGGATCCGATGTGGGAGCAGGCGGGACCGTACCTGATCACCGCGATGGCGCTGATGCTGGTCGGGGCGACGAGCAAATCCGCTCTGGTGCCCACCCACTTCTGGCTCCCCGGGGCGATGGCGGCCCCCACTCCGGTCTCCGCCTACCTGCACGCCGCGGCGATGGTGAAGGCGGGTGTCTACCTGATCCTGCGGGTCGCCCCCGCGCTGACCCACCTCGAGGTGGTCACGATCGTGCTGGCGGCCGTCGGCGCGGCGACCATGCTGGTCGGCGGCTGGCGTGCGCTGCGGCAGACGGACATCAAGCTGCTGCTGGCCTACGGCACCGTCTCCCAGCTGGGCTTCCTCGCCGCCGTGGCCGGGGTGGCCACGCACGATGCGGTGATGGTGGCGCTGGCGATGCTGATCGCGCACGCGGTGTTCAAGGCGCCCCTGTTCATGGTCGTGGGCATCATCGACAAGATGTTCGGGACCCGTGATCTGCGGGTGCTGTCCGGGGTGGGCCGGGCCGCACCGATCATCGCCGTGATCGGCACCGTCTCGGCGGCCTCGATGGCGGCGGTCCCGCCGCTGTACGGCTTCGTCGCCAAGGAGGCGATCTATACCGCGCTGTGGTCGGCAGGAGGCTGGCAGCGCCTGCTGCTGATCGCCCTGATCGCCGGTTCGATCCTCACCGTCGCCTACTCGTGGCGGTTCGTCCGTGGCGCCTTCGGCCCCGCGCCCGGTGCCCCGCGGGTGGCGACGCCGCGGATCTCGGTGCTGTACTGGCTGCCGCCGGCGGCGGTGGCCCTGTTCTCGATCGTGCTGGTCGTGGCCGTGGGCCCGCTGGAGGAGGCCCTGCGCGCCTACTCCTCGATACTGCCGGAGACCGGCACGGAGGTGCATCTCGCGGTGGTCCCGCACCTCGGGATCCCGCTGCTGGCCTCCGTCCTCACCCTCGCCCTGGGCATCGGGCTCAGCCTGCTCGCCCGTCCCGTCGCGTCGTTGCAGAAGAAGCTCTCCCCGCAGCGCTGGGCCGACGGCGGCCTGGTCGAGGCCTTCGACGCCGAGCGCGGCTTCCGGCGGATGCTGCGCTGGACCGACTCCATCTCGATCGTGGTGACCACGCTGTTCCAGCGAGGCTCCCTGCCGTACACCCTGGGCACGATGCTGGTGGTGCTGATCGCGCTGGTGACCCCGGTGGCGCTGACCCAGTCCCCGCTGCCGGACAACCTGGTGCTCTTCCGGCACCCGCTCGAGCTGATCGTGCTGCCGGTCGCCGCGCTGGCCGCGATCGGTGCCGCTCGCTCCCGGCGGCGGCTGCGGGCCGTCTTCCTCATCACCGTCACCGGCTACGGCGTGGCGCTGCTGTTCCTGATCGCCGGTGCCCCGGACGTCGCCACCACCCAGGTGCTGGTCGAGACCGCGATGACGGTGGTGCTGGTGCTGGTGATGCGGCGCCTGCCGATCCACTTCTCCCGGCGGCCGTTGCAGATCGGCGCCTGGGGGCGGTGGGGGATCGCGATCGCGACCGCCGTGGTGCTCTGCGGAGGGACGCTGTACGCCGCGGACGCCCGCTACCGCGAGGCGCTGGGGCCAGGGCTCATCGAGGCCGCGTACACGATCGGCGGCGGGCACAACGTCGTCAACGTGACCCTGGTCGACGCCCGTGTCTGGGACACCATGGGAGAGATCGCGGTGCTGCTGGTGGTCGCCACCGGCGTGGCGTCGCTGATCTTCGTCACCCGCCGTGAGCGTCCCATCGCCCGGGTGCGTGATCTGGATGCCAAGAGCTCGATCTGGCGCCGCCGGGTCGACTCGGCGCTGCCCCAGAACGCCCTGGACTTCGATGCTCGTCCCGACGACGTCGCCGGCGGCAATCGTTGGCGCACCTGGCTCTCGGCCGGGCTCACGCTCGCCCCCGAGCGACGCATGGTGGTGCTCGAGGTCATCACCCGCATCGCCTTCCCGATGATGATGATGTTCTCGATCTACCTGCTGATGGCCGGGCACAACCTGCCCGGCGGCGGCTTCGCAGGCGGTCTGGTCGCCGGTCTCGCCCTGGCGCTGCGCTATCTCGCCGGTGGCCGCTATGAGCTGAGCGAGGCGGCGCCCGTGCAGGCCGGCATGGTGCTCGGGGGCGGCATGGCGCTCGCGGTGCTCTCCGGAGTGCTGCCGGTGCTGCTGGGCGGAACCGTCTTCGCCACGGCGACTCCCGTCGTCCACGTGCCGCTGCTGGGCGAGCTCCACTTCCCCAGCGCGCTGATCTTCGACACTGGCGTCTACCTGGTGGTGGTCGGCGTGATGCTCGACTTCCTGCGCTCCCTCGGCGCCCAGATCGACCAGCAGCAGGAGGCGGAGACCGATGCCCGTTAGCCTCGCCCTGCTGGTGACCGCCGGGGTGCTCATCGCCTGCGGCGTCTACCTGGTGCTCGAGCGCACCCTGTCCCGCATCGTGCTGGGATTCGTCCTGGTGGGCAACGGCGTGAACCTGCTGTTCATCATCGCCGCCGGCGAGCCCGGCAGCCCGCCCTTCGAGGGCAGCGGCGACCCCGAGCAGATGACGGATCCGTTGCCCTTCGCGATGGTGCTCACCGCGATCGTGATCTCGCTGGGCATCACCGCCTTCGGCATGGCGCTGTCCTACCGGGCCTGGCAGCTGTTCGGCCATGACGAGGTCCCCGACGACGTCGAGGACCGGCGGGTGCTGCGCAGGCGCCGTCGAAAGACCGAGGACGCCGAGCACCTGCCCTGGTCGCAGGCTCTCTCCGAGGAGTCGCGGCGCGGCGCGCTGGCCCAGTCCCAGGGCATGTTCCGCCCGGAGGACGAGGACCCGCTGGGCTCGGACCTCACCAGCGCCGAGGACGTTCCGCAGGATGCCACGGAGGCCGACGAGGGCTACGAGCCGCTGCCGGCCCGCGGCGGGCGCCGCCGCACCGGGAAGGCGCAGCGGGGGGCACCGCGGCGGGAGGCTCCGCCCGACGGCACCCGCGCAGACGGGTCCCGCACCGGCGGGGCCCGTACGGACGGATCAGCACCCGAACAGGCGGCCGAGACCCCGGGCACCGGACCCGCCACCGAGACCGACCGTGATGACCCCGAGGGACGAGGTGAGCGATGAGCGTCGAGCTTCTCCTCGCCCTGCCGGTGATGCTCCCGCTGGGCGGTGCGGCCGTCACACTGCTGCTGCGCCACCACGCCCGGCTCCAGCTGTGGATCGCGATCCTCACCCTGGTCGCGATCGTCACCGTCGCCCTCCTGCTCGGGTACTTCGTCACCCAGGCCGGGGTGCTGGTCCTCCAGATCGGCAACTGGACACCGCAGCTGGGCATCGTGCTGGTCGCAGACCGCCTGACGGCGCTGATGCTGCTGGTCTCGAGCGTCGTCACCCTCGCGGTGCTGGTGTACTCGAGTGCGCAGACCGTCAGCGAGAACATCGAGCGGACCCCGGTGGCGATCTACCATCCCACCTACCTGGCGCTGGTGGCAGGGGTGTCGATGGCCTTCCTCGCCGGAGATCTGTTCAACCTCTACGTCGGCTTCGAGGTGCTGCTGGCCGCCAGCTACGTGCTGCTCACCCTCGGCGGCTCCGCCAGCCGGGTGCGCGCCGCCACCACGTATGTGGTCGTCTCGCTGCTGAGCTCGGTGTTCTTCCTGGCCGCGATCGCCGCGGTGTACTCCGCCGTCGGCACCGTCAACCTCGCGGAGATGGCCGTGCGGCTGGACGGCCTCGAGCCCGGCACCCGGATGATCCTGGAGCTGATGCTGCTGGTGGCCTTCGCCATCAAGGCGGCGATCTTCCCGCTGAGCGCCTGGCTGCCGGACTCCTATCCGACGGCGCCGGCCCCGGTGACCGCCGTGTTCGCGGGCCTGCTGACCAAGGTCGGCATCTACGCGATCCTGCGCCTGGAGACCCTGCTGTTCCCCGCCTCGCAGATCTCGAACCTGCTGCTGGCGGCGGCGGCCCTGAGCCTGCTCATCGGGATCTTCGGCGCTGTCGCGCAGACGGACCTCAAGCGAGTGCTGTCCTTCACCCTGGTCTCCCACATGGGCTACATGCTGTTCGGCATCGGGATGGTCACCCAGATGGGCATGGCCGCAACGATCTACTACGTCGCCCACCACATCACCGTGCAGTCCACACTGTTCCTGGCCGCCGGACTGATCGAGCACCGCGGCGGCACCACCAACCTGATCAAGCTCGGCGGGCTGCAGAAGCTCGCCCCGGTGATCGCGGTGCTGTTCTTCATCCCGGCGATGAACCTCGCCGGGATCCC
>JAKDUN010000344.1 GCA_030457675.1 Brachybacterium sp.
GAGTTGTCCGCGAGCATCTGCGAGGTGCGGGAGATGAGGTTGTCGGTGGTGCGGTTGACCGCGTCGATCTGGTCCAGCACGATCTTCTGGTTCTCCAGTGCCTGGGCGGTGATCACCGCGGTGCGCAGCGCGGTGACGGTGGTGGTCCGTGCCCGCTCCACACCCTGCTGGAGCTGGGTGTTGTTGTCCTCGATGAGGCCCATCGACAGGTAGGCCTGGACGGTGACCGCGATCTGGGTGGCCACGTCCTGGCGGCGCTGACGCACTGCGAACAGCACGTCCTTCTCGAGGGCGTCGGCCTCGGCGGCCTTCCCCTCGGCGCGGGTCTGCTCGGCTCGGCGCACGGCCCGGTCATCGAGCAGGCTCAGCAGGTAGGAGGCCTTCTTCAGGGAGGCGAGGTCCTCCCACAGCGCCCGACGCTCCACCGACAGCTCGGCGTTGTCCTTCTGCAGCATCTCCTGGCCGCGGCTGAGCGCGCCGAGCACCTGATCGAGCTGGTCCTGGTTGGACTCGAAGCTGCGGAAGTAGCGCTTGGCGACGTTGCGGCCCGGCAGCCAGCCCAGCGCCTTCTCCGCGAAGGTCTCCTCCTTCGGAGCGAGGTCCTCCATGGTGGTGCGCAGCTCGGACAGGGACGTGGCGACCGACTCCTGCGCATTGCCCTTCTCCTTCGACTCCCGCAGCGACTGCTGCATGAAGCGGGAGGAGGTCTGGCTGGTGCGCTCGAAGGTGCGGCGGGCGACCGCACCGAGCGCGTTGACCTGCGCGGTGTACTCCTGCGAGTGGGGGTTCAGCTGGGCCACCTGCTCGACCCAGGCGTCGGCACGCTGCTCCAGCTCCTGCTGCTGCTCGGGGGCCAGGTCCGGCAGCATGTCGCCGGCCTGGTCGTCCTGGACCGACTCGACCGGCTCGGCCGGGGTGATCTCCTGGGCGGGTGTGGGGGGCTCGAGCGTGTTCATCAGTGCCTCCTGGGCTTGTGTCAGGTGGAAGTGTTCAGGGCGTGGTCAGACGTCGATGATGGGGTTCAGATGCTGGTCGGCGAAGCGGGTGCGCAGGAACTCGGAGTGCACCTCGAGGGAGCGGGAGACCCCGCCGACGATGTCGCTCTCGATCTGCTCGACCCCTTCGGCCAGCACGTTCAACTGCCGGTCCACGCTCTCGAGGTTATCGAGCGCCTCCTGGCGGGCGGACCCCTCGAAAGTCTGCAGGAAGCCGAGGGTGTCGCTCGCGGCGTCGACCAGGTCGGGCACGTAGCGGCAGGCGATCCCCTCGAGCATCGTCACCTCGCCGGAGGAGGGGCGCTGGGACTGCAGCTGCTCGGCGCTGACCAGCGCGTCGATCCGGGTCACGAGGGTGTCGACGTCGTCCAGCACGGTCGCGGCCGACGGGGTGCTGCTCGCGCTGGGACGCAGCTGCGCGATCCGCTCGCGGGTGGTGGCGTCGGCCACCAGGATCTTCTCCAGCACGGCGCGGGTGCCATCGGGCACCGAGGCATCCAGCGTGGGCCGTGTCCCCTGGTCACGGCGCGGAGCGTTCAGGAGCGCACCGCTGCCGCCGAGGGTCACCACGCCCACCCCGGCCGCTGCGGCGAGGGCGAGCAGGGGGCCTGCCAGACCGGTGCTGAGCCCGACCACGAGGGTGAGGACCGCGGCGAGACCGCCCAGCAGTACCGGGGCGCCGAAGCGCACCAGCGGGGAACGGCGGGGCCGGCCGACGGCCTTCGAGGCGGGGGAGTGGACCGTCCCCTGCAGCGGCTTCTGGACCGGGCCCCACAGGTCGCGGCGCTCGGCGGTGGCCTTCCAGGGCAGGTCCTGGTCGCCGGGGGAAGTGGCGCGGGCACCGGCGTCCGTCGGCGTCTCGGAACCGGCCGGTGCGGCGGGCGTCGCGGGCGTGGGCGCGAAAGGATCCGGGAACCGGTTGGTCCCGCTGGTCGGCGGCTCGGCCGACGGATCGTGCTGTGCGCTCACTGGTCCCCGCTGTCCTCCCCGAGACGGTGATGGGGCCGTGCCCGGTCGCGGCAGCCGTGGAGTTCCCTTCCGCTGTGCGCCATGTCCGGGCCGATGCCTCGTCAGGGCATGCGGACAGGCTATCGCGCAGCACTGGACATCGCCCGAAGGTTTCTCGAGTGCGTGCTCAGGCCGGCGGCCTCCGCCTCCGGAGCGGGCCAGCCGGCGCGTCAGCCGGCGCGGGTCGAGCGTCCTGAGCCGGGTCGCGGAACGGGCGAGATCCTGCGAGGCCTCGGTACGGGGCCGATGGTCAGTGCAACTCAGAGTGCAACTCTCACTGCGACTTTCTTGCAGTGAGAGTTGCACTGAGCATCTTCGACCTCGCCGGGCACCTGCCGTCGCCGCATGCTCCCCCCGGTCAGGCCTCGAGGACCCGCCACTGGATGGTGGGGCGACCGTCCACCCGCCAAGGGCTCTCGCCCTCCGCCAGCACCGGCCATCCGGGAGGGCTGTCCTGCCACTGCTCCTGGCGTCCGTAGACGGTGAGGTCCAGCAGGCCGTAGCTCCAGTCCGCGACCTCGGTGCCGCGCCCCGTCGTCCAGTAGGTCTCGAAGACGCGCCCGTCGTCATCGCGCAGGAAGCAGGCGAAGAAGCCGAACTCGCGCCCCGCGACGACCTCCGAGTCGCGTGCCGACCACCACGGCAGGCGGTAGCCGAGCCAGTCGGAGTAGGGCCGGCTCTCCTCGTAGGTCCCCTCCGTGAAGACCGCGAGGGTGACGTCGCGCGAGTTGAGGTACTCCGGCACCTGCATCTGTGCGGTGGAGAAGGTGCATTCCTCGCACTGCCCCGCGGCGGAGTGGCCGTCGTGCCACATGTGGAAGTACCCCACGAGCAGGCGACGACCCTCGAACGCGTCGAGGAACGGCACCTCGCCGTCGGCCCCGACGATGGTGGCCGACGCAGGCACCTCGACCATGGGCAGACGGCGGCGCTCGGCCGCGAGGGCATCCCCTTCGCGGGTGTGCGCCTTCTCGCGCACGAGGAGTCGATCCAGCTCGCGCTGCCACGAGTCCCGGTCGGTGACCGGCGGCGTCGTCGAGGGCGGAACCGGGGTCACGGGCAGGCGCCGGCTCATGATGCCCGCCCGTCGAGGAAGCCGCGGATCGTGGCGACCTGCGTCTCATCCGGCACGCCGTGCCATTCCCCGGGGAGCTCACGGACCGTGCAGTCTGCCAAGGTCTCGGCGAGGGAGTTCGCCCACTCGAGCATCTCCGGGACCGTGCTGTCGCTGACCATGATCAGGGTGGGTGTGGCCAGGCCTGC
>JAKDUN010000025.1 GCA_030457675.1 Brachybacterium sp.
CTGCCCGCCAGCGTCAAGCCAGAACGCCCCATTCCAGAGTGGCCTCGACCACACCTCCTTTCCGGACATCTGTCGAGGTCAGGGAGCGGCTACGGCACAGTAGCCAGGCGCTTCCCGTGGCGGCGCTCGGCGCCACCGGCCCGTCGGCGCGCAGCCCGTCGAGTCGGCCCCGTCCGCTCTCGTCGAATCTGACCTGTCCGATCCCGTCGAATCTGACCTGTCCGATCCCGTCGAGCCAGCGCCGTCCGCAGCTGTCGGGTCCGCGCTGCGCAGCGGCTCGTCGGCTGACCGGCTAGCGGCTCGCCGACCGGCGACTCACCGGCCGCAGGCGCCACAGGGCCGTGGCCTCCTGCGAGCGAGCGGCATGGAGGAGGTCATGGGGATCCTGCGCCCGGGGGTGTCGAGGCGCGGTCTCCAAGGAGCCGACGCTCTCGAGGCCGGCGTCCCTGAACATCCGCAGCAGCTCCTCCCTGCTGCGCAGCTGCAGATGCTCGGCGAGGTCGGAGAGGATCAGCCACCCTTCTCCTCCAGGACGCAGGTGGGCGGCGAGACCGTCGAGGAAGCCCCGGAGCATGCCCGAGGCGTTGTCGTAGATGCCCAGCTCCAGGGCCGAGGTGGCCGCTCCCGGCAGCCAGGGCGGGTTGCAGACCACGAGATCTGCCGTGCCCGGTGGGAAGAGGTCCGCCTCGAGCACGGTGACTCTGTCCTCCAGGCCCAAGCGCTGGATGTTGTCCCGCGCGCAGACCACGGCGCGGGCATTGATGTCAGTAGCGATCACTCGGGCCGCACCGCGTCGGGCGAGCACGGCGGCCAGCACACCGGTCCCGGTACCGAGGTCGAAGACCTCTGCTCCCCCGTCGACCTCCGGGAGCGGGGCGTCCGCGACGAGGTCCACATACTCCGAGCGCACCGGGGAGAACACCCCGTACCGGGCATGGATGCGAGCATCGAGCGCCGGGATCGGCACGCCCTTCAACTGCCACTGATGGGCGCTGAGCACGCCGAGCAGCTCCGGGAGCGAGACCAGAATGGGCTCGTCACTGTCTCCATAGGCCTCTCGGCAGGCCTCGGCGACGTCCGGTGCGCGGCGGAGGTCGAGCCGGTGACCGGGCTCGAGGAGCACCACCACCGCGCCGAGCAGGCCGGCGCGCTCGGCCCGCTGCGCCCGATGGGCCCGGAACAGCTGGGCGATGTCGCGATGGCGGGGCGGGCTGCGGCGGTCGATCCGGCGCCCGATGGCGGTGAGCAGCTGGCGGGCGCCGGGATAGTCTCCGCGCCACAGCAGCGTGGTCCCCGCACGCAGCCGGCGCAGTGCCGCATCGGCCGTGACGGCATCGTCGGCGATCTCGAGCCGCGCCGGTGGTGGGGCACCATTCTCCGAGTGCCAGCGGGCGGTGTGCTCGGCGCCATGCTCGGTCCAGCTGATCATCGTCATCGGTCGCTCCCCCAGGGCCTCTCCAGTACGTCCACTCCGAGACCCGGGTGCGCGACCGTGTCGGGCACCGGGGTCTCTGCTCGCCACGAGACGCTCTCGCCGGGAGACCCCAGTATCGCCGCCGCTGCTGCGATCGCTCCGCTCTGCGAGGGCGGGGCTGATCTGTTGCCGTCGATTGCCTGATCCCGCCGGACGTCACGCCTCCACGCTTCGGACGCCACGGCCCACCACCTTCGAGGCCATTTTGTGATCGGGCGCACTCCCGCATCTGTGACCTGCTGGTACTGACAAGTAGCCCCGAATCGGCATCCATCGAACGGCTATCTGCGGCATCCAGCCTCACTGCAACTCATGGCAACTCGTGCCGCATGGCGGGTGACGCCCCAAGACTCGGCACCTGCGGCGCCCCATCTCGCTGCACCGACAGCCGATCATCGGCGGCGCACTGCGCGGACCACCGTCCCGAAGTGCTCGAACAACGTTGTTCACACTGCCCGCGGGCAGCTGTCGAGAGGACACACGATGGAAGATCCCTCCAAGGGGACCGGCTCCGGCCGCCCCGACCCGTTCCCCGGGACCGTCTCCACCGAGACCGGCACGATCCTGGCCCGCTCAGAGAACAGCGCGCCGGGTGTCGCCGTCATCGACAGCGACGAGCGCCGCCCGGACGCCCTGGGCGACAAGCCCACCACGGGCAATGGCAAGGCCATGGCCGCCATGGGCTTCTCGCAGGCCGTGGACAACTCCGAGGGCGGGTTGATCAACACCTTCTTCCCGCTCATCGGTGCCGCCTTCGGCGTGGGCGAGAGCATGCTCGGCCTGCTGAGCGCGATCAGCAAGTTCGCCCGGATGATCTTCGGTCCGTTCTGGGCCATGCTGGCGGACAAGTACGGCCGCAAGAAGATCCTGATCCTGGTCACCGGCGTCTGGGGCCTGTGGACCATCGCCTCGGGCTTCGCTCCGAACTTCACCTGGCTGCTGATCCTCTACTCCATCAGCGTGATCGGCACCGTCGCCTCCGAGCCGATTATCAACGGCCTGCTGCCGGACCTGTTCAAGCAGTCCCAGCGAGGCAAGGCCTACGGCACCATCCGCGCCATCGGCACGGGTGTCGGCATCGTCATCGGCCCGGCCATCGGCCTCTTCGCCACGGGCGACAACCCGGACGGCGACGCCTGGCGCTACGCGATGTGGACCATGGGCGGCATCTCCATCCTCTCCGGCGTGCTGATCGCGATGTGGGTGAAGGATCCGCGGCAGAACACCGCCCGCGAGGACATGATGGCCGAGGCCGGCACGTTCAAGGTCGCTGACGCCGTCCGCCTCTTCAAGATCCCCACCGTCTCCCTCATGGCCGGAATGGTCGTGCTGGTCACGAGTCTCGTCCTGCTCGCCTTCTACCCGAACTTCCTGGTCGTCGAGCGCGGCCTCACCATTTTCCAGGCGACCCTCGCCATGTCGGCCTTCTCCATCGGCGCCGTCTTCTCGAGCTACCTCGGCGGCCGCCTTGCGGACGTCTTCGTGAGGAAGTTCGGGGAGAAGGGCCGCATCATGCTGATGCAGATCTACCTGGTCGCCTTCGGCGCCACCGTCGCCGTCGCGACCCAGATCCCGTACGAGGGTTTCGCCGCCGGTACCACCCTGTCCTTCCTGCTGGGCCTGGTGTTCTCCATCGGCTTCTCGGGCTGCGTGCTGCCGATGGTCTCCAACGTGGTGCCCAGGCAGCTGAGCGCCACCGCCTTCGCGATGCTGTTCTCCTTCATCCAGGGCGGCATCACCGCCCTGATGGCCCTGGGTCTCGGCTTCCTGGCCGAGGCCTTCAGCAGCCAGATGATGTTCCTGTGGTTCGTCGTCGTGCCCTACCTGCTCAACGCCCTCTAATGGACCCTGTTCTACAGGACCTACCCCAAGGACGTGGCGCTGCAGAAGGAGCGTACCGCGCTGGTCGAGGCCGGTCGCTTCTGACCTTCCACATTCCCTCACGACGGGCCCTTCGCGCTGCGGTGGGAGGGGCCCGTCGGCCGTCCGGTCGGGAGCTCACTCCTCGAGCGCGGCGAGCTCCCGGGGTGGCGCCTCAGTCTCGAGGTGCCGGGCCATGGCGAGCAGGAAGTCGATCGCCGCGCGCCGGGCCGGGGCCGGGACCTCCCGGGCGATCTCGAGCATCCGCTCGTGCATGCCGCTCAGCCGCTCCCTGACCTGTGCGTGCGCATGGTCCGTGGCGACCACGATCCGGGAGCGCCCGTCATCGGGGTGCGGCGCCCGCTCGAGGTGCCCGGAGGCCGTGAGGCGGTCCAGCAGCTTCGAGGTCGAAGCACCGGAGATCTCCAGGTGCTGGGCGAGCCGCAGCGGGGTCACGGGATCGTCGGCCAGCTCCTGGGCGATGACGCACCGCAGCGCCGCGAGGTCCGTGGTGTTCATGTCCATGCCGGCGCTCATACGTCGGCGCATCTCGTGGTCCGCCCGGCGGAAGCGGCGGGTCGCGGAGAGCAGCTCGACGGCGGTGTCGGCGTCGTCGTACCAGTACGAGTGGGCTGTGCTCGCGTCCTCGGCCCGGGGCACCTCGATCATGCTCGGATGCTACAGTCAATATATATAGACAGGCTAAATACATTGGAGGAGGGTCCATGACCGACAGCCGGCCAGCCCAGTCCACTGCGGAGGACCACGTCATCCTCATGGATGCCGACGGCACTCCCTGCGGGCTCGCCCCGCGCGCCACGGTCCATACCCCGCACACCCCGCTCCACCTGGCCTTCTCCTGCCATGTGGTCCGCGAGGACGGGAAGGTGCTGCTCACTCGTCGCGCGCTGTCCAAGCGCACCTGGCCCGGGGTGTGGACGAACTCCTTCTGCGGTCATCCCCGCCAGGGCGAGTCCTTCCCCGAGGCCATCGCCCGCCACGCACGACACGAGCTCGGCATGACCGTGCTCACCCCTGAGGAAGCACTCCCGACCTTCCGGTATCGCGCCGTGGACGCCTCCGGCATCGTCGAGAACGAGATCTGCCCGGTCTTCGTCGCCCTCGCCGACGGCGATCCCGCACCGAACCCGGCAGAGGTGATGGATCTGCGCTGGGTCTCCCCCATGGAGCTCACCTCCCTCGTCGAGCTCTCGCCGTGGACCCTCAGTCCGTGGACGGTCTCCCAGGTGCCGCAGCTGCGCGGGCTCCTGGAGCGGGTCCCCGCGAGCGCACCGTGACCGCCGCGCACCAGCAGGCCGTCGAGCACGAGATCCAGTGTCTGCTGGGCTCCGGTGCGACGCTGCCCGGCGCTCTGCCGCTGCGCGACCACCACGACCTGTGGGGGGCCTTCTCGCGCGCCGCCGACGGCGGCAAGCGATTCCGGCCAGGCCTGCTGCTGTCCACCCACCAGGCGCTGGGCGGGGTGCGCGAGCCCGCCGCGGTCCAGGTCGCCGCCGCCCTCGAGCTGCTGCACACCGCCTTCGTGGTCCAGGACGACGTGATCGACGGGGACCAGGTCCGCCGCGGCGTGCCGAGCCTGCCCGGGGGCATCGCCGCCGATGCCCGTCGCCAGGGTGCCGGCGCGTCCGAGGCGCAGCGGCTCGGCGAAGCGGCCGGCATCCTCGCCGGCGACCTGGGCCTGATCGCCGCGATGCGCGCGATCACCCGCTGCGAGGCGCCCGCCCCCGTGGTCGAGCGGCTGCTGGACCTGTTCGAGAGCACCCTGCACGCCACCGCCGCCGGAGAGCTCGCCGATGTGCGCCTCCAGCTGGGCCCCGCGGACGGTCCCGTGGTGCTGCGGGAGGCGCTCGCGGTCGCCGAGCTGAAGACCGCCCTGTACTCCTTCCAGCTGCCGCTGCGCGCCGGTGCCCTCCTGGCCGATGCCTCCCCCGAGGTGCTCGCCGCCCTCGACGAGATCGGCAGTCTGCTCGGCATCGGCTTCCAGCTGTTCGACGACCTGCTGGGCGTGTTCGGGGACGAGCGGCGCACCGGCAAGAGCGCCCTCGGCGACCTGAGGGAGGGCAAGCGCACCGCCCTGATCGCTCATGCCTCGACCACCGACGCCTGGCCCGCGCTGCAGCCGCTGCTGGGACGCGAGGACCTCGGTGAGCGGGAGGCTCGCAGCGCTCGGTCCCTGCTGACCGCCGGCGGCTCCCGCGCCTGGGTCGAGGACCTCGCCCGCTGGCACGTGACCAGCGCGGCCGAGGCGGCGGTGCGTCACGATCTGCCACCGGAGCTGGTCGCCTCCCTCGACCTCGCGACCGCGGAGATCCTCCGCGCCGCGGACCTCACCCTTCCCGCGACCGCTCCCGCGGACGCCCCGCGGGCCCAGCACCGCGCCCAGGAAGGACTGCCCGCATGAGCACCGATCTCCCGACGTCTTCCGATGCCCCGCTCGTCCTGGTCACCGGCGCCAGCGGATACATCGGCGGGCGCCTGGTCCCCGCGCTGCTGGCCGCCGGACTGCGGGTGCGCGCGATGGCGCGCCACGCCGACCGGCTCGAGGACCGCCCCTGGCGCGCACAGGTCGAGGTGGTGGAGGCCGACGTCGAGGATCCGGCGAGCCTGGAGGCCGCGCTGGACGGGATCCACGTCGCCTACTACCTGATCCACGCCATGGGCGGGGGTCGCAGCTTCGCCGAGCGCGACCGGCAGGGTGCGCGCTCCTTCGCCGCCGCCGCGGAGCACGCCGACGTGCGGCGGATCGTCTACCTCGGCGGCATCCATCCCGAGGGCGAGGAGCTCTCCGCGCACATGGCCTCCCGCCAGGAGGTCGGGGAGATCCTGCTGGGCGGTAAGGTCCCCGCGGTGGTGCTGCGCGCGGCCGTGATCCTCGGCTCCGGCAGCGCATCCTTCGAGATCATGCGGCATCTCGCCGAGCGTCTGCCGGTGATGGTGGCCCCGCGCTGGGTGCGCAACCGGATCCAGCCGATCGCCGTGCGCGACGTGCTGCACTACCTCGTCGGCGCGGCCCGGCTCGAGGGCGCGCCGAACCGCACATTCGACGTCGGAGGCCCCGACGTGCTGACCTTCGCCCAGCTGCTGCACGCCTATGCACGCGCCGCCGGGCTCCCCCGCCGCCGGATCCGTACCGTGCCGGTGCTGACCCCGCGGCTGGCCAGCCACTGGATCGGTCTGGTCACCCCCGTGCCCACCGGAATCGCTCGCCCGCTGGTCGAGTCCCTGGTCCATGAAGCGGTCGCCGCCGAGACCGACCTGCGCGGCCTCGTGCCCGCCCCCGAGGACGGCCTGACCGGGGTGGACCGCGCGATCGAGCTGGCCCTGTCCCGCATCCGCGAGCTCGACGTCGCCACCGCCTGGCACTCGGCGACGCCGGCCGGGGCGCCCTCCTCGCCGCTGCCCGAGGATCCCCAGTGGTCCGGCGGCATCGTCCGCGGTGACCAGCGGCAGCGCCATGTCGATGCCGACCCCGACACCCTGTGGGACGTCATCGAGGGCATCGGCGGACGGCGCGGCTGGTACTCCTGGCGCCTGGGATGGATCTCGCGCGGGCTGGTGGACCGCCTCGTCGGTGGGCCCGGACTGCGCCGCGGACGCCGCCACCCCGACCGGCTCGCCGTCGGCGACGCGCTGGACTGGTGGCGGGTCGAGCGCCTCGAGACGGGCCACCTGCTGCGCCTGCGCGCCGAGATGCGAGTGCCCGGGCAGGCCTGGCTCGAGCTCGGGGTCCAGGAGGCCGACGGCGGCGGCGCGATCCTCCACCAGCAGGCGATCTACCATCCGCACGGGCTGCTCGGCGACCTCTACTGGTGGGCGGTGTGGCCCTTTCACGGGATCGTGTTCGGCGGCATGCAGCGCAACCTCGCCCGCGCCGCGGAGGCCGCCGTGCCCGCGAGCCGGCGCCGCACCACCGACACCGACACCGACACCGACACCGACACCGACACCGAGGAGACTGCATGACCCGCGCACCCCATCCGCTGGCCCGGCGGATCGTCGTGACCGCGAGCTTCCTGCTGGCGATGGTCGGCACCGCGGTCGGGGTGGGCGCCTTCGGCGGTGATCCGATCGCCGAGGCCGCCGGCGGCCTGCTCGCCGCCGACTCCACCCACCTGGCGCCCGCCGGCTCCGCCTTCTCGATCTGGTCGGTGATCTACGCGGGCCTCGGCGCGTACACGATGTGGCAGTGGTGGGATCGCCGCGACGCCCGCGGCATCGCCCCGCGTGCGATCGCCTCGCTGCTGCTGAACGCCGCGTGGATCCTCACCATCCAGGCGGGCCAGGTGGCGCTGAGCGTGGTGGTGATCGCGCTGCTGCTGGTGGTCCTCGCGGATCTCTTCCGCCGCCTCACGGCCGTCCCGCCCGGCGGTCTGCTCGAGCGGATCGTGGTGGACGGCACCTTCGGCCTCTACCTCGGCTGGGTGAGCGTCGCGACCTGTGCGAACATCGCCGCCGCGCTCAAGGGCGCCGGGTTCGGCGGCTTCGGCGTTCCCTCGCTGTTGGCCGTCGTGGTGCTCGTGGTGGTGGCGGTGATCGGCGTGGGACTGACCCTCGCCCCTCGCCGGCCGGTCGCCGCACCACTGGCGATGATCTGGGGCCTGACCTGGATCGCCGTCGGCCGTGCGACGGACGAGCCCCATGCCCCCACCGTCGCGATCGCCGCCGTGGCCGTCGCCGCGGTGATCGCCGTCGCGGCCGCCGCGCAGTGGCTCCGCCCCCAGCGCCGCGAGCTCGCGACCGCCCCCGGGACGAGGGATCGATGAGCGGGCGCTCCGCGGGGGAGATCCCCACGGCCCGCTACGACCGCGTCGCCCAGCGCAGCGCCGGCTGCGTGATCGCCGGGTACTCCACCTCCTTCGGCTGGGCGACGAGGCTGCTCGAGGAGCCCGTGCGCACCCACGTGCGCAGCATCTACGCCCTGGTGCGCATCGCCGACGAGACGGTCGACGATCCGGACCCGACGTTCTCGGCCGCCGAGCGGTCACGGCTGCTCGAGGGCCTCGCCGCCGAGACGGCGCGCGCGGTCGCCGGCGCCCGCTCCACGAACCTCGTGGTGCAGGCCTTCGCCCTCACCGCACGGCGCAGCGGCATCGGCCCCGCACTCATCGACCCCTTCTTCGCCTCCATGCGCGCGGACCTCTCCGTCGCCGAGCATGACGAGGCGAGCCTGGCGGAGTACGTGCACGGCTCCGCCGAGGTGGTGGGGCTGATGTGCCTGCGGGTGTTCCTGGACGGGGACGATGCCGCCTGTGCGCGCCTCGCCCCCGCGGCGAGCGCCCTCGGCGCCGCCTTCCAGAAGGTCAACTTCCTGCGCGACCTCGCCGAGGACCATGACGAGCTGGGACGCACCTACTTCCCGGGCCTGGGCGTGGACGATTTCGGTGACGCCGAGCGCGATCGCCTGCTGGACGACATCGATGCCGACCTGGCCCTGGCGGGTACGGCGATTCCACACCTGCCCGTCTCCAGCCGCCGTGCCGTGGCCGCCGCCCATGGCTTCTACGGCGCGCTCTCGCGCCGACTGCGCACCACCCCGGCGCAGCAGATCCGCCGCGCCCGGGTGCGGGTCCCCG
This sequence comes from Brachybacterium sp., assembly GCA_030457675.1. GTDB lineage: Bacteria > Actinomycetota > Actinomycetes > Actinomycetales > Dermabacteraceae > Brachybacterium. The sequence goes on from JAKDUN010000025.1 coordinate 8,929, forward strand.
ACCATGAGAAAGCAGTGATCATGGCTCGTGCCGTGCTCAGGGCCCGCCGATGAACGCCCGTCCCCTCCCGGAGGTGCGGGACGCGAGCGTCGCGGACCGGACCGCCGTGGTCATCGGCGGCGGCATCTCCGGTCTCGCCACCGCCGCCCTGCTGGCCCGGGACGGCTACCGGGTGGAGCTGGTCGAGGCGCGCGAGCAGCTCGGCGGCCGCGCCGGCAGTTGGGAGCGCGACGGGTTCCGCTTCGACACCGGTCCCTCCTGGTACCTGATGCCCGAGGTGTTCGACCACTTCTTCCACCTGCTCGGCACCTCGGCGGCCGAACAGCTGGACCTGCAGGGATTGGATCCCGGCTACCGGGTGTTCTTCGAGGACCACGAGGAGCCGGTGGACATCCACGCCTCCGTGGCCCGGAACGCGACCGCCTTCGAGGCGATCGAGCCGGGCGCCGGGCGGGCGCTGGACCAGTACCTCGACTCCGCCCAGCACACCTACGAGATGGCGCTGACGCACTTCCTCTACTCCTCGTTCACCCGCCGCCGGGAGCTGCTGACCATGCCGCTGCTTGCGCAGGCGCCGCGCCTGCTGCAGCTGCTCATCGAGCCGCTCGAGCGCTTCGTCGGCCGACGCTTCGAGGACCCGCGGCTGCGGCAGATCCTCGGCTACCCGGCGGTGTTCCTGGGCTCCTCCCCGGACCGCACCCCGAGCATGTACCACCTGATGAGCGCCATGGACCTCACCGGCGGGGTGCTCTACCCGCAGGGCGGGTTCGCCCGGCTGATCGAGGTGATCGCCGACCTCGCCGAGCGCGAGGGCGTGCACCTGCGCACCGGGACCCGCGCCACGCGGATCCTCACTGCCCCGGAGCCCGGCCGGCGCCGTCCCCGAGCGGTCGGCGTCGAGGTGCAGGACGCCGACGGGACCGTACGGACCCTGAGCGCCGACGTGGTCGTCGCGACCGCCGATCTGCACCACGTGGAGACCACGATGCTGCCCCCGGCACTGCAGACCTACCCGCAGCGCTGGTGGGAGCGGGCCACCTCCGGCCCGGGCGCGGTGCTGGTCATGCTCGGGGTGGAGGGGGAGCTGCCGCAGCTCGCCCACCACAGCCTGTTCTTCACCCGGGACTGGGGCGAGAACTTCGGCGCGATCCGTGGGGGACGCGTCCCCTCCCCGGCGTCGGTCTACGTGTGCCGACCCTCGGCCACCGATCCGTCGGTCGCCCCGATCGGGCACGAGAACCTGTTCGTGCTGGTCCCGATGCCGGCCGATCCCGGGCTGGGGCGCGGCGGGATCGACGGAGGGGGCTCCGCGGCGGTCGAGTCGATCGCCGACGAGGCCGTCGCGCAGATCGCCGACTGGGCGGGGATCCCGGATCTCGCGAGCCGGGTGGTGGTGCGCCGCACCGTCGGCCCCCAGGAGTTCGCGACCGACCTGCGCACCTGGAAGGGCGGCATGCTCGGGCCCGCCCACACCCTGCGCCAGAGCGCGTTCCTGCGCGCCGGGAACGCCTCGCGGAGGGTGGACTCCCTGTTCTACGCCGGCTCCAGCACGATTCCGGGGATCGGCCTGCCGATGTGCCTGATCAGCGCTGAGCTGGTCGCCAAGCGCCTGCGCGGCGACCGCTCCGCCTCCCCGCTGCCGGAGCCCGAGCCCCCGTCGCGGTCGGCACCCGCCGCTCCGGGCGAGGCGGTCGCATGACCTCACTGGTGTATCTCCTCGCGCTGCTGGTTCCGCTGGGGTGCATGGGTCTGCTGGATCGGCGCTTCCGCCTGGTGCTGTGGCGCGCACCCCGGCGCGCGGCGATCGTGCTGGCGGCGGGGATCGGTCTGTTCCTGCTCTGGGATCTCGCCGCGATCGCCGCCGGCCACTACCGTATGGGGGCGAGCCCGTGGATGACCGGGATCCTGCTGGGCCGCGAGCTCCCGCTCGAGGAGCTGGTGTTCATCACCTTCCTCAGCTACCACGCCCTGGTGCTGTGGGGGCTGGTGGACCTGCTGCTGGGGCGGGTCCGTCGCCCGAGCAGGTCGGCCGTCCGGGAGGGGGCACGATGAGCTACGCGGCCCTGGCCGGGCTGTTCCTGCTGGTGCCCGCCGCGGTGTTCGTGCTGGCCGTCGTGCGGCGCCGACCCGGACCTCGCTGGTGGTGGAGCACGGCGGTGACGATCGCGGTGCTGCTGGTGCTCACTGCGGTGTTCGACACGGTGATGATCGCTGCGGACCTCTTCCGCTTCGCCGAGGGCGACCTGCTGGGGATCCGGATCGGCCTGGCCCCGCTCGAGGATCTGGCCTGGCCGCTGGCCGCCGGACTGCTGCTGCCCGCGCTGTGGCTGCTGCTGACCCCGCAGGAGGAGAAATGACCGCTGTGAGCACTGCACCCCGTGCGGCGGCTCAGCTGCTGGGCACCTCGCGCCCGCTGAGCTGGATCAACACCGCCTACCCCTTCGCCGCCGCCTACCTGCTGGCCGGGGGCGGCGTCGACGCGGCCCTGGTGGTGGGCACGCTGTTCTTCCTCGTCCCGTACAACCTGCTGATGTACGGGGTGAACGACGTCTTCGACCACGAATCCGATCTGCGCAACCCCCGCAAGGGCGGGCTCGAGGGCATCGTGCTGGATCGGCGCGTGCACCGGCTCACCCTGTGGTCGGCAGGGCTGACATCGCTGCCCTTCGTGGCGGCACTGCTGGTGATGGGCGGGGCGGTCTCGGCGCTGGTGCTGCTGGTGGTGCTCGCGGCGGTGGTCGGCTATTCCGCCCCCGGGCTGCGGCTCAAGGAGCGCCCGGTGCTGGATTCGCTGACCTCCTCGACCCACTTCGCGGGCCCGGCCGCCTTCGGGCTGGCCCTCGCCGGGGCCCCGCTGGGGCTGACCGCGGCAGCGGCGCTGATGGCGTTCTTCCTATGGGGCATGGCCTCGCACGCCTTCGGCGCGGTCCAGGACGTCCAGCCCGACCGTGCCGCGGGCATCGGGTCGATCGCCACGGTGATCGGGGCGGCGCGCACGGTGCGGCTGTCGCTGGTCCTCTACGCCGTCGCCGGTGCGGTGATGCTGCTGACCGGCTGGCCGGCCGGCCTCGCCGGGCTGCTCGCGCTGCCGTACCTCGTGAGCATCTGGCCGTTCCGCATGCTCAGCGACGATCGGGCGGAGCAGGCCAACCGCGGCTGGCGGCGCTTCCTGTGGCTGAACCTGATGACGGGATTCCTGCTCACCCAGCTGCTGATCGTGATCGCGCTGAGGCGCTGATCGGGCGGGGGCGCTCACCCGCCCTCCACCGTGGGTTCGGGCTGTCGGCTCCGCCGATCACGTCGTCGGGAGCGATGCCAGATCAGCGCCGCCGCGACCGCACCCCCGAGGCCCGCTGCGATGTCCAGCACGGTGTCTGCGGGGGCGACATGGATGGAGGCGTCCACCCAGCTCCATCCGGCGCGCTCCATCAGCTCCCACACCAGAGCCAGCACCGCGCCGGTCACCACGATGGCCTTCGCCGACGGTGCCGGCGGGCGGAGCACGTGAGCGACCAGAACGGCCAGCAGCCCGTTCAGGGTGAGGTGCACGGGGATGTCCCACCAGGGGATTCGCTCGTACAGCAGGAAGAACGAGCTCCCCGCGGCGATCAGGCAGGCCGTTGAACAGGCTGCTTCCCACCGAATCGGCAGTCGCCACCGCCAGCCCACCACCTGGGCGAGCGCGACCAGCATGGCCACCGCGGCCTCCACCCACATCTGGGCTGCCGCGACGCCGAGTGCAAGGGCGAGACCCGACCATCGCATCGCGAGCAGCCCCAGGGTCCGGAGCGGTTCCGCGGTGCTCATCGTCCGCCGTCCGCCGCTCGTCGGAGGCGTCGAGAAGCGGTCGGGTGCGCAAGCCTCGAGGCCCACCGGTCCCATGGTCGCTGCCGGTGCCAGTTCCGGCGCAGGGTGGTGATCGCGCGATGCCAGCGCAGCAGACCGCTTCGACTGAGCCGCAGAGCCCGCGGGGACATCCCCACCCGTACGCCCCATGCCACGCGCACCCACTCACCTGGGCGGACCTGGAACGACAGGTCCATGTCATCGTGCACGTCGGAGCTGCGGGAGGCACTGTCACGGATCTGGCACCACCAGGACCTCCGCATGGACATGGTGGTTCCGAAGGCCGGTAGATGGCCCAGGGCGGCACCTGCGGCCACCATGTAGGCACCGAGATAGAGGGTCGCGAACACCGCTCCGAACGGGCAGGGCAGTCTGAAGTGCGCGGGCCCCGTGACGATGACGCCTGATCCGGAACCGCGCATGTGTGCCTTCTGGTGAGCGGCGATCCAGCCGGGCAGGGGTCGGCTGTCGGCATCGCATCGCAGGATCAGATCGCCGCGGGCGGCGTCGTACCCCGCAGCGACCGCGGCGGGAATCCCGGGCACCGGTTCGGTGATGACCGTGCAGCCGGCGTCGTGGGCGAGGTCGGCACTCGCATCCCGCGAGCCGTTGTCGACGACGATGATCTCCAGGGGAGCCCGCGTCTGTCGGGCGAGGGCCGCCAGCAGGCCCTCCAGCTCCAGGGCGTCGTCCCGTACCGGGATCACCACGGAGCAGGCCGGCAGCTTCGACGGCGGAACGGCTCCCATGGGAACGACGGTACGCGAGCACCCGGTCCGCCGACGGCCGACGCACTCGAGCCGGAGCGTCCCTATCTGCGGTTCCTGCGTCAGCGGCCGATGTCCCGCCGCCGACCCCATGGACAGACGACGATCCTGTCGACCATCGCCGCTCGCCACTCGTCGCTCAGCCCAGCATGACCCCGGCGATCGTGGCGCTCATGAGGTTCGCGAGGGTGCCGGCGAGGATCGCCTTCAACCCGAGCTGCGCGATCTCCGAGCGCCTGTCGGGAGCCAGGCCCCCGAGGCCGCCGAGCAGGATGCCGAGCGAGCTCAGGTTCGCGAATCCGGTCAGCGCGAAGCTGATGATCGCGGCGGTCTTGGGGGTGAAGGAGTCGATCTGCGGGGCGAAGTCGGCGAAGGCCACGAACTCGTTGACCACGACCTTCTGCCCCACGAAGCTTCCGGAGGCGACGGCCTCGTCCCAGGGCACCCCGATCATCGCCATGATCGGGGCGAACAGCCAGCCCAGGATCTGCTCGAAGGTGAGATCGCCGGCGCCGAACCAGCCACCGACCACCCCGATGAGCAGGTTGATCAGGGCGATGAGGGAGATGAAGGCCAGCAGCATGGCGCCGACGTTCAGGGCGAGCCTGAGCCCGTCGGCCGCACCACCGGCGGCGGCGTCGAGGACGTTGCTGTAGGACAGCTCCTCGAGATCGTCGTCCTCGCCCTCGCGCCCCTCCCGGCGCGCACCGTCCTCGGCGTCCGGCGCGGGTGCATCGGCGTCGGACGTGCCTGCTGCCGCGGCATCGGCGGCCGCGGTGGCGGGTCCTGCGGAGTCCGTCGCGGCGGACTCGGCGCGTCCTGTCGCGCCGCGGCTGCCGGCGCCGACCTGTGCGGCCTCGCGGGCGAGGGCGTCGGGGTCGTCCTCGGGCATGAGGATCTTGGCCATCAGCAGCGCGCCCGGCGCCGCCATGAAACTCGCCGCGATGAGGTACTCCAGCGGTGCTCCGAGCAGCGAATACCCCACCAGCACGGAGCCCGCGACGGTGGAGAGGCCGCCCACCATCACCGCGAACAGGCCCGAGCGCGAGAGCCCTCTGATATAGGGACGGATGACCAGCGGCGCCTCGGTCTGGCCCACGAAGATGTTCGCGGCGGCGTTGACCGACTCCGCGTAGCTCGTGCCGAGCACCTTCCCCAGCCCACCGCCGAGCCACTGGACGATCTTCGGCAGGATCTTCCAGTGGTAGAGCACCGCGGTGAGCGAGGCGAAGAAGACGATCACCGGCAGCACCTGCAGGGCGAAGATGCTGCCCTCCCCCTCCATCGGCAGCAGACCACCGAAGAGGAAGGCGATGCCCTCCCCCGAGGTGTCGATGACGGCTTGGAATCCGGCAGAGACCTTCTGCAGCGCCCACTGGCCCGGCCCCCAGTACAGGACGATCGCCCCCAGACCGAGCTGCAGCGCGAAGGCGCCGATCACGGTGCGCAGCCGGATCGCCCGGCGGTTGCTGGACAGCGCGACGGCGATGAGGAGCAGTCCGGCCATTCCACCGAGGCCCCAGAGCAGGTCGATCATCGCACTCACCTCACAGCAGATCGGGGACAGGGCGAGATCGTGCGCGCCAGTGTAGGCGTGATGCGCACGGAGGAGCCGAGCAGATCGACGGCGCGTGCCGACGGGGTGGAGGAGCTCGCCGGCCGCACCGATGAGTTCCTCCGCCGCCCGGTATCTACCTCTGTGGAAGCGAGAGCCCCACCGACGGTGGCGGTACCGGCCAGGAGAGGACGCGCGATGACGACCGAGGTACGAGCAGAGGCGAGGACCCGCCGATGGTGGGTGCTGTCCGTGATGTCCATGGCGATGTTCATGGGGGTGCTGGACTCCACCAGCGTGTATGCGGCACTGCCCGAGATCGCGCGCGACCTCGGCTTCGCCCCGGCGGAGGCGCAATGGGTCATCACCGCGTACGGGGTGTCGATCGGCGGGCTGCTGCTCCTCGGCGGCAGGCTGGCCGACCACGCGGGCCGGCGGCGCACGTTCATCGCCGCCGTCGCGGTGTTCGCAGCCGCCTCGCTGGCGTGCGGGCTCGCCGGGTCCAGCGAGGCGCTGATCGCTTCCCGGGTCGCCCAGGGCGTCGGCGCGGCGGTGATGACACCCGCCGGCCTGTCGGTGCTCATGCAGGTGTTCCCCGACGGACCGGACCGGCACAGGGCCCTGGGCATCTGGGGCGGGCTCGGCGGCATCGGGGCGTCGGCGGGGCTCCTGCTGGGCGGTGTCCTCACCGACTGGGTCGGATGGCCATGGATCTTCTGGACCAACGTGCCCGTCTGCCTGCTGGTGATCCTGCTGGCCCCAACGCTGCTGCCGATGCGGATCCTCGCCTCGCGCACCGTGATCGGCGGAAACCTGGTGATCGTGATCGCCGGCATCGCGGTCGACGGGCTGCTGATCATCCTCACCCTCTATGCCCAGCAGGTCCTGGGATTCTCCGCGCTGCAGTTCGGCGCGGCGATGGCGATCATGACCGTCACCTCTGTTCTCGGGGTCATCCTCGGCCAGCATCTGGTCAGCCGTTCCGGGTTCCGGATCGTCGTCGTCTCGGGCATGCTCGTGCTCACCATGTCCTGCCTGGTGCTGAGTCGGCTGTCGGCCGACGGGACCCTGGTCGCGGATCTGCTGATCGGACTGCTCGTGTTCGGCGCCGGGATGGGGGCAGCGTTCGTCGCCGGCCAGATCGCGGCCCTGACCGGTGTCGCCGAACCCGATTCCGGACTGGCGGCCGGCCTGGAGGAGACCGCCTTCGCCGTCGGCACCACGCTGGGCGCGGGACTCGCGTCGGCGATCGCGATCGGTGTCGCCACCCGTGGGAGCACCGCTGCACCATCGGCCGGTGAGCTGACCGAGGGGCTGGGTGTCGCCCTCGTCGTGCTGGCCTCGCTGGCAGCGGTCGGCGCGATGAGCGCAGCAGTCCTCCTCCGCCCACCCCGTACGGCACCAGCAGGGACAGAGATCACCTCATGACACGCACCCTCGACGACTTCGACCAGCTGACCCGGCCGTATCGGCCCGAGCTGCTCGCGCTCAGCTACCGCATGCTGTCCTCGATCCACGACGCCGAGGACGCCGTCCAGGAGACCTACCTGCGTGCCTGGCGCTCCTACGGAGGGTTCGAGGGCCGCTCCTCCCTCCGGACCTGGCTGTACCGGATCGCGACCACCACCTGCCTGCGCGCCCTGGAGAACCGTGCACGCAGGGCCCTGCCGACGGACCTGGGCGGACCCGGCCAGGAGCCCGCGGCCGCACTGGTCACCAGACCGGAGCTCCCCTGGCTCGACCCCGTCCCCGACACCATGCTCGCCGGGAGCGCGCTGGAGACCGGCGACCCCCTGTCCGTCGTGGCACACCGGGACAGCGTGAGGCTGGCGTACATCGCCGCCCTGCAGCTCCTCCCCCCGCGCCAGCGTGCCGTGCTCGTGCTGCGCACCGTCCTGGCCTTCAGCGCCGCCGAGGTCGCCGAGATGCTCGAGACCATCCCGGCCTCGATCAACAGCCTGCTCCAGCGCGCCCGGGCACAGCTGGCCCAGGCACAGCTCGGCGAGGACCATCTCACCGAACCGGACTCCCCCCGGCAGCGCGAACTCCTCGAACGCTTCGTCACCGCCATGCGCGAGAACGACATCGACGGCCTCGTCGCGACCCTGACCGATGATGCCCGGTACGAGATGCCGCCCTTCCCGGCCTGGTTCCGCGGAGCGCAGATGATCGGGCAGATGATCCGCATACAGAGCCCTGCGCAGCACTCGGGCGATCACCTGCTCGTGCCCACCGCCGCGAACCGACAGCCGGCGTTCGGCCTCTACATGCCGGACGAGCGAGGTGTTCACCGTGCCTTCAACCTGCAGGTGCTCACCGTCACCCCGGCCGGGATCTCGCACGTGGTGGCGTTCTTCGACCTCCGCCTCTTCGCCCGCTTCGGCCTCCCCGACACCGCACCCTGACAGACCCAGGAGGAACCATGCCCACGTTCATCGCCATCGGCTAAGGAGATCGCACCGGATACGACCGGACCGACCCGTCCCGCAGGGACGCCGCTCACCGCCATGACGAGCACCTCCGGGAGCGCGGAGCCCTCATGGGCGTCGGCGGGGCCCGCTACCGTGTCCGCATGGACCGCGATCCCCCTGTGCACGTCCGCAGCGACGACGGCGCCCCGACGGAGGAGCTCGTCGACGAGCTGAGGTCACTGCTCGCCGAGACCGCGGGCTTCGAGCCGCTCGCGCAGCGGATGGCGCTGCTCTCGGACCCGCGCAGACTCCAGATCCTGTTCTGCATCCACGCCCACCCCGGCGTGCGCAGCTCGGATGTCGCGCGAGCGATCGGGGCGCTCGACTCGACCACCTCGCACGCCCTGGCGCTGCTGCGCGACGCCGGCTGGGTGCGAGCCCGACGGGCGGGCCGCGAGGTGCGGTACGAGCTGGCCGACGGGCCCGTCCACGAGCTGCTGCACGACCTCGGCTCCGCGCATCTGCCCGGGGTCCACCACCCGGCGGAGCACGCGGAGGAGCCGCCGCACGGCCATCGCTGAGCCG
>JAKDUN010000345.1 GCA_030457675.1 Brachybacterium sp.
GGGGTCCGGTTCCGGCTCGATGAGGATCACCTCGAGGCGGCGCGGCCCGTGCACGCCCTCGACCCGGTCGAGCTCGATGTCGCTGGTCGCGCTCGGTCCGGAGATCATGGTCCAGGCTGCAGCGGCATCCTCCGCCATGCGCTCGATCGCCCTGGGGACGCCGAGCACCACCTGCTCGGCCGCGACGACCACCACGTGGTGGTCGGGCACCAGGGTGATCGCCCGCCGCCCTCCGAGGTCGTCGGCTCGCAGCACGAGGGTGCCGGTCTGGGCGATCGCCGTATGGCAGCCGGTGAGCACCGCATCGATCGCGTCGAGCTCTCGCGGCGTGGCGGTGCCGTCGTCGACCACCAGCGAGGCCTCGATCTGCTCGAGCCAGGTGCTGGGCAGTCCGGAGGGGATCACCGCACTGCGCGCCGCACCGAGGGCACCGGCGATCACCGCCGGGGCGGTGGCCGCGGTGGTGCGATGGACGGTCGCGGTGTAGTCCTCCAGGCGCCGCACGAGCACCCCGCGCACCTTCTCGGGCGCGGTGCGGACCTCCTGCTTGTCGTCGGCCCGCTGGTAGGTGCGCGGCACATCGTCGGCCTCGGTGACCTCGTCACGGCGCGGCACCGCCAGTGCGGTCCGGAGCCGGGCGAGGATCTCGTCCTTCGCGCTCATCCCCGGGGTGCGGCCGGGGCGGGTGTCCTGCCACGCGCTCATGAGCGCTCCTCGTCCCCGGTGCCCGACCCGTCGGCGGGTGCCTCCTCGGCGGTGCCGCCGTCGGCCCGCGGTCCCGCCGCCGACCCGCGCCCGGCGCGATCCTTCTCGTGCTGGTCCCACCAGGTGCGGAAGGAGGGCCCGGGCTTGGGCAGATCACGATGGTCGGTCCAGCCCGGCATCAGGGGCAGCATCCCGGGCAGCGTGCCGATGTTCTTCCCGGGCAGCACCGAGCTGAGCGGTCCTGCCGAGCGCACTGCGATGTCGTAGGCACGGGGCGAGGACATCAGCTTGCTCGCACCCTGCAGCGCCACATCCCAGGTGCTGTGGAACTCGCCGCGGGTCTCTCGCCGCCGGTCGACGTCCTCAGCGCGCAGATGCACCAGGATCTCAGGGATGTTGATCTTCACCGGGCACACGTCGTAGCAGGCGCCGCACAGGCTCGAGGCGTATGGCAGCGTCGAGTTCGGGTCGTCGTCGCCGTGCATCCCGGTCATCTGCGGCGAGAGGATCGCGCCGATCGGACCGGGATAGGTGGAGCCGTAGGCGCGACCGCCGGTGCGCGCATAGACCGGGCAGACGTTCAAGCAGGCGGAGCAGCGGATGCAGTGCAGGGCGCTGCGCCCCTCGGGGTCCTCGAGGACCGCGGAGCGGCCATTGTCCAGCAGCACCAGGTGGAACTCCTCGGGCCCGTCCCCCTCGTGGACGCCGGTGAACAGGGTCGTGTACGGGGTCATCCGCTCCCCGGTGGAGGAACGGGGCAGCAGCTGCAGGAACACCTCGAGATCCTGGAAGCTCGGCACGATCTTCTCGATGCCGACCACGGAGATGAGGGTCCTGGGCAGGGTCAGGCACATGCGGCCGTTGCCCTCGGACTCGACGACCACCAGGGTGCCGGTCTCGGCGACGGCGAAGTTCGCCCCGGAGATCGCCACCGAGCCGGGCATCTCCAGGAACTTCTCGCGCAGGAAGCGGCGCGCGGCCTCGGCGAGCTCGGCCGGTTCGTCGGTGATCGAGGGGTCGAGGTCCGGCATCGCCGAGAGGAAGATGTCCCGGATCTCGGAGCGATTGCGGTGGATCGCAGGCACCAGGATGTGGGACGGGGTGTCCCCGGCGAGCTGCACGATGAGCTCGGCCAGATCGGATTCGATCGCCCGGATCCCGGCGTGGGCGAGCACCTCGTTCAGGCCGATCTCCTGGGTCGCCATCGACGTGGCCTTCAGGACCTCCTGGGCGCCGCGCTCGAGCGCCAGGGCGGTGACGATCTCTCCGGCCTCCTCCGCGTCGCGCGCCCAGTGCACCACACCGCCGGCCGCGGTCACGGACGTCTCGAGCTGCTCCAGGAGTTCTGGGAGATGATCGGTGACCTGCCATTTCAGTGCGCTCCCGGCGCTGCGGAGCTTCTGCCAGTCACGCACCTCGCGCACCGCCGCGGTGCGCTTGGACTGGATCGTGGAGGTGGCGTGACGGAGATTCTCGCGCAGGGTCTCGTCGGCGAGGTCCTCACGTGCCGCCTCCGGGAAGCCGCTCTCGCCGCGCAGCAGTGAGCTGGGGGAGGCGTGCTGGGGCCGGACGGTGGGGATGCCGAGGTGCACGGTGCTCACTGAGCGGCCCTCCCGAGAATGGTCTCCGCCGGGACGAAGGGGTCCTCCTGGGTCGAGGCGAGGATCTGGGCGAGGTGCACGGCGCGGGGCGCAGTGCTCGACGTGCTCGACGCACTCGTGCGGCGCAGCTTGCCGCCGATGTTCAGCAGACACGAGGCATCCCCCGCGACCACGAACTCGGCCCCGCTGGCCACCACGTTCGCGGCCTTGTCGGTGACCATCGCATTGCTGGTGGCGTCGTTCTTCACGGAGAAGGTGCCGCCGAAGCCGCAGCAGGTGTCGGACTCGGGCAGGTTCTTCATCTCGAGCCCCGCGACCGCGCGCAGCAGCTTCAGCGGTCGCGCACCCACCTTGAGGAAGCGCATCGAGTGGCAGGTGGGGTGGTAGGTCACCGAGTGCGGGAAGTACGCGCCGACATCGGTCACCTTGAGCACATCCACCAGCAGCTCCGAGAGCTCATAGGTCTTCGCCGAGACCGCCGCGATCCGCTGCTCGAGTGCGCTGTCCCCCTGGTGCCGCGCCACCAGCTGGTGCTGGTCGCGCACACAGCCGGCGCAGGAGCCGGACGGCATCACGATGGCATCGACGGTCTCCAGCGCCGGTTCGAAGGTGTCCACGAAGGAGCGCACGATGGGTGCCGCCTCGGTGTAGTAGCCCGAGTTCGTGTGCATCTGGCCGCAGCACGTCTGGCGCTTGTCGAACACCACCTCGTGGCCGAGCCGCTCCAGCAGGACGACCGTCGCCCGGGCCACGTCCGGAGCCATCACGTCCACCAGACACGTGGTCATCAGGGAGATGCGCATGCGCTGTCCTTCTTCCTCGTCGTGCTCTCACGGCCCGCCGGCTCCGTCCCACCCCCCCGGGGGGGGGGCGGGGGGGACCCGCCCGCACGGGGGGGGACCGGCCCCCGCGGGGGCCCCGCGGGGCAGCGGGCCGGGTGGCACCCCG
>JAKDUN010000026.1 GCA_030457675.1 Brachybacterium sp.
CCCTGACGAGGCACGACTCACCTTGTCGCGGGGGTGATGTCGTGGAAGACTGGGCTCCTCACGGATCCGCCTCGACCCAGGTGGCGGACGATGCAGAAGGAGCGAGGATGTCGCTGTTCGGAGAGCCCTTCACCGCGAAGTGCCTGAAGTCAGGGATCACGGTCGAAGTCGACGAGGGCCAGTCCCTCCTCCAATCGCTGCTGGACGCCGACATCCCGATGGACTACTCCTGCGAGGGCGGCGTGTGCGGCTCCTGCGTGGTGCCCCTGGTCTCCGGTGAGGTCGAGCACATGGACGAGTACCTGATGGACGACGAGCATGCCGATCAGATGATCACCTGCGTCTCCCGCGGCGAGGGCGAGATCGAGATCGACGTCTGAGATGTCCCGTCGGGCGCACGTCCCGTCGGGCTCGTGACGGTGCGGTCGCTCGCCCTCGAGCGGTCTCCTCAGAGACGCGGACCGGCGATCACCCAGGTCAGCACGACGAGGATGATCAGCGCCGCAGCGCTGCCGATGGCGAGCGGGAGCCCGATGCTCGGACCTGCCACCAGCAGGAGCAGGGTTCCGAGGGCGGCCACGGCGAGCAGGACCGAGAAGAGCATCGGGCGGCCGACGGCGGGCTTCGCCCGACGCAGCTGGGTCACAGCGTTCTCAGGATGCGTCGTCGCCATGGTGACGTCCTCTCCGCCCTGCTGGTCAGGTGCGTGCTGAGCCGGTGAGTGCGCCCGTCCTCGACGTATGGCGCGCTCCGATGCCTCGATCCTCTCCCGCGCGGTGAGGTGTGCACATCCCGCGCAGGGAGGAGATCGACCTCCACCTTTGGTCGTACATCGGCCCGACGCGCCCGGCAGCGACCAGCAGCACCCTCAGCACCCTCAGCACCCTCAGCACCCTCAGCACCCTCAGCACCCTCAGGGAGTCGCCTACTCGGGCCCCCTGTCCGCGCGCCAGGCGTCCTGGCGGGCGAGCTCGGCGAAGGCACCACCGGCGGCCACGAGCTCGTCGTAGGTGCCCCGCGCGACGATGCGCCCGTGCTCCATCACGAGGATCTGATCGGCGTGACGGATGGTCGAGAGCCGGTGCGCGATGGAGACGGTGGTGCGTCCGCGCGCATCGGCGGCCAGCGCCCCGGACATCGCCCGTTCGGTGGCGACGTCGAGGGCGGAGGTGGCCTCGTCCAGCAGCAGCACGGGCGGGTCGCGCAGGATGGTCCGGGCCAGCGCCAGACGCTGCTTCTCCCCGCCGGAGAAGCGGTAGCCGCGCTCGCCGACCACGGTGGCATATCCCTCGGGCAGGCTCATGACGTGGTCGTGGATCTGGGCGATCCGGCACGCCGCCTCGAGCTCCTCGACGCTCGCGTCGGGGCGGGCGAAGCGCAGGTTGTCCGCGACGCTGGCGTGCAGCAGGTAGGTCTCCTGGGTGACCACGCCGATGCTCGCGGCGAGGGACTCCATGGTGACCTCCCGCAGGTCATGGCCGTCCAGGGTGATCCGTCCGGCCATGGGCTCGTACAGCCGGGCCATCAGATATCCGGTGGTGGTCTTGCCCGAGCCGGTCGCACCGACCAGCGCGGTGTGCTTTCCGGCGGGGACCTCGAGGTCCAGGCCGGCCAGGGCGGGCTCCTCGGCGCCGGGATAGGCGAAGGTGACGCCCTCGAAGCGGACCTGGCCGCGCACCGTGCCCGGGTCCAGCACCACGGCGTCCGGGGCGTCGCTGATGAGGATCGGGGCGTCGAGGTACTCGAAGACCCGGGTGAACAGGGCGAGGGAGCTGTTGACCTGGTTCGCCACCCGCAGCAGGCCGTTGATCTGCGGGAACAGGCTCGATTGCAGGGCAATGAAGGCGACCAGGGTGCCGATGGTGACGCCCTGACCCTCGGGGTCGGAGAACAGCAGGTGGCCGCCGAGCAGGTAGGTCAGCGCTGGGAACAGTGCCATCAACGTGGTGAACACGGCCATCTGCCAGCGCCCGGCCATGGTGGAGCGCACCTCGAGGTCGGCGAGCTCGCGGGAATCGCTGGAGAAGGTGCGGGTGAGCGCCTCTGTGCGGCCCATCGTCGCCCCGAGCAGGATTCCTGAGACGGACAGAGACTCCTGGATCCCGGCGGAGAGATCGGCCGCCTTCTCCTGGCGGGTGCGCACGATCTCGCGCCGACGGCTGCCCACGCGCCGATTCATCCACACCGCGAAGGGCAGCGCGATCAGGGAGAACAGCGTCAGCCGCCAGTCCATGGCGACCATCGCGACCAGGGCCATCAGCACGCCCGCCCCGGCGGAGACGATCTGTGTCATCACCGAGGTGACCACGGCCTGCATCGACCCGATGTCCGAGAAGATCCGGGACTGGATCTCGCCGGTCCGGGTGCGGGTGAAGAAGCCCAGTCCCATGCGCTGCAGGTGCGAGAACGCCGAGACCCGCAGGTCATGCATCACGGCCTGCCCCACCCGGGTGGAGAGCATCGACTGGGTGACGCCGAGGGCGCTCGCGACCACGGTGACCGCGACGAGACCGCCGACCGACCAGGCGAGCACGTCGGCCCGGTGCTGGGGCAGCGCGACGTCCACGATCTCGCGGATCAGGAACGGGGAGACCACACCGGCCGCGGCCGCCAGCACGATCAGCGCCAGCACCACGATGAGGGTGCCGCGATAGGGGCGGAACAGCGACAGCACGCGGCGCGTATCGGGGCGCTGCCCGGGGGCGAGCTTCAGGTCATCGGGCATCCTGCCACCGCCCCGGGCCCTCGCCGCCCATGCCTCCGCCGGGGCCGCCGGCACCGCCGAAGGCGGTCAGACCCCGTGGTGGCGGGCGACGCGGTGGGCGGCGGCCTGGGCGAGAGGACGCACGGTGACCAGGTCGAGGTTCACATGATGGGGTGCATTCAGGGCATAGGAGATGACATCGGCGCAGTCCTCGGCGGTCAGCGGGTGCTCGACCCCGTCGTAGACGGCGTCGGCCGCCTCCTGGTCACCGAGCCGCACCAGGGAGAACTCCTCGGTGCGGACCATGCCCGGGGCGATCTCGATGACCCGGACCTTCTCGCCGTTCAGCTCGAGGCGGAGGGTGCGGGCGAGCATGTGCTCGCCCGCCTTGGCGGCGTTGTAGCCGGAGCCGCCGGGGTAGGCCTCGTGGCCCGCCACGGAGGTCACGAAGAGCACGTCCCCGCGACCGCTGCGGCGCAGCGCCGGCAGCAGCGCCCGGGTCACACGCAGGGCGCCGAGCACATTGGTCTCGTACATCCCCTGCCACTTCTCGAGATCCGCCTCGGCGACCGGCTCGACACCGAGGGCGCCACCGGCGACGTGGACGACGGCGTTCAGGGAGCCGCCGAACAGCTCCTGGACCCGGTCGGCGAGCGCGGCGACGGACTCCTCATCGGTGATGTCCACGCCGAGCACCTCACAGCCGGTCTCCTCGGTGAGCGCGCGCAGGCGGTCCTCGCGCCGAGCCACGGCGAGGACCTGCCAGCCGTCGGCGACCAGCCGTTGTGCGGTGGCGCGGCCGATGCCGGAGGAGGCGCCGGTGACGACGGCGGTGAGGCGGGCGGAGGACTCAGGGGCACTCGAGGCGTTCGCGGTGGTCATGGCCTCAGCGTACGCGCGCGGGAGCCGTCCGGGTTGACCGTTCCGGGCGCTCCCGCCCTCCCTCACCAGCCGATCTCGAGGCATCCGTGGTGGTCAGTGGGCTCGGTCTGGACCGTGGCGTGCTCGATCCCGTGGGTGATGCTGAGCAGCTCCTGGGCCGCGTCGAGCACCGGGTGCGGATCCGTGCCGGGCTCCACCACCAGGTGCACGGTGGCGACCTCCATCCCGGAGGTGAGGGTCCACAGGTGCAGGTCGTGGACGTCGGCCACACCGTCGAGCGCGGCCAGGTCGGTGCGCACCCGTTCCGGGTCGATGCCGGCGGGAGCGGCCTGGCCGAGCACCCCGAGCACCTCGCGGGCCAGCAGCACCGCCCGCACCGCGATGAAGGTCCCGACGGCGAGCGCGACCGCGGTGTCGATCCAGCTCGCCCCGGTCCAGCGGATGAGCACCGCGGCGGCGATGACTCCGAGGGAGCCGATGGTGTCGGCCATGACCTCGAGGTAGGCGCCCTTGACGTTGAGGCTCTCCCCCGCGCCACCGCGCAGCATCACCAGCACGATGAGGTTCACGACCAGTCCCAGGACGCCCACGACGAGCATCGGGCCGGTATCGACCTCGACCTGCTGGCCGAGGCGTCCGATCGCGGCGATCACCACGGCAGTGGCGACGCCCAGCATGATCAGCACCGCGAGCAGGGCGGCGAACACCTCGATCCGGTAGTGGCCGAAGGTGCGCCGGCCGCTGCGATCCGGGCGCACCGCGATCAGCGTCGCGGCGAGTGCGGCCGCGAGCGTGACGACGTCCGCGGCCATGTGCCCGGCATCGGAGAGGAGCGCGAGGGACCCGGCGAGCAGACCCGCCACCAGCTCGACGACGAAGAATCCGCCGATCAGCACCAGCGCGATGGCCAGGCGCCAGCGGTGGGCACCGCCGGCGTGACCGGCAGGGGGACCGTGGCTGTGGGTCATGAGGCGGCCCCCGCCGCACTCCCCCGCTCGGGATGCTCCATATGGCTGTGCGCGGTGTGGGAGATCGCGAGGTCCAGCAGCATCCGCACGTGGGGATCGTCGAGGCGGTAGAACGCCCGCCTGCCCTCCCGGCGCACGGCGACGATCCGGTGGGCACGCAGCAGCTTCAGGGCATGCGAGACGGCGGACTCGGAATGCTCGGTGACCTCGGCCAGGTCGCTCACGCACTGCTCCCCCTCGAGCAGCGCGAGCAGGAGCCGCAGCCGCGAGGGATCTCCGAGAAGGGAGAAGACGTCCGCGACGTCAGCCACGGCGGAGTGGCCGGGGATCCTGGCGCGGAGCGCGTCCAGGGCCCCACCCTCGATATCTGCACGATTGCTCATGTGTTCAGTATGGCAGAGATGCGCGGGGCTGTTCGAGCCGGCACACAGGACGTTCTCGGCCCGGCATACTGTGCCGGATGAAGATCGATCTGGTGCTGGGTTCGGGGGCAGCGCGCGGGATCGCCCATATCGGGGTGCTGCGTGAGCTCGAGGCGCGGGGCCACGAGGTGGTACGGATCAGCGGCACCTCGATGGGTGCTCTGGTGGGCGGTGCCTACGCCTGCGGAACGCTCGATCTGCTCGAGGAGATCGTCCGTACCACCGGGCTGCGGCGGGCACTGTGGCACATCGACGTGGCGCTCGACGGCAGCGGGGTCATGGCCGGCCACCGGGTGCACCGTCTGTTGAGGGCTCTCTATTCCGGGCGCCGCATCGAGGAGCTCCCGTTGCCCGTCTCGGTCACGACCGTGGATCTCACCGGGTGGGAGGAGGTCGTCCTCACCGAGGGGTCGCTGGCCGCCGCCGTGCACGCCTCGATCGCCATCCCCGGTCTGTTCGCGCCGGTCCGCTCCGGGCGGCGGGTCCTCGTGGACGGCAGTCTCACCACCCCGCTGCCGATCCCCTCGCAGCGACACCCCGAGGCCGACGTGCTGCTGAGCGTGAGTGCTCTGGGCGCCCCCGAGGAGGCGGCGCGGCGCCGGCGGAAGCCGCTGAGGTTCCTCCCCGGCATCCTCACCTCGACCTTCGACATCCTGCTGCACAGCGTGGAAGGTGCAGCACTGACGGCGCGGCCTCCGGGGATCCACGTCGACCTGCCGGCGAACATCACGAACAACATGGCCTTCCACCGCAGGGGTGCGGTGATCGATGCCGGGCGTGGTGTCGCCGCCGCGGCCTTCGACCTCGACGGGCTCTGAGCCGGGCCGGCCGGTACACGAGCATTCCGGCAGCGGAGCGGGCCCGTCGGCGCCGCGCCCTGCGCTGACGGACCCGCCGATCCGGACGCTCAGACCCCGTGCAGCTGCGGGTGGTCCTGCGTGGTGAGGTCGCCGCTGACCCGGCCCTTGGAGAACCGGGTCATCAGCGCCGCGATCGCGCCGTCACCGGTGACATTGGTGGCGGTGCCGAAGGAGTCGATCGCGATGTAGGCGGCGATCATGAGGCCGACAGCGGCTTCTCCGAAGCCGAGGATCGAGGTGAGCACGCCGGCGGCGGCCATGATCGCACCGCCCGGGACGCCCGGCGCCGCGATCATCACCACGCCGAGCATGAGCACGAAGCCCACCAGGGCGCCGACGTTCAACGGCATGCCGGTGACGATCATGATCGCGACGGCGAAGGTGGTGATCTTCAGCGTCGAACCGGACAGGTGGATGGTGGCGCACAGCGGCACCACGAAGTCGGCGATCGCGTCGGGGACGCCATTGCGCTTGGCGCACGCCGTGGTCACCGGGATGGTCGCGGCCGAGGAGCTGGTGCCCAGAGCGGTCGCGTAGGCCGGGAGCATGGTCCACAGCATCCGCAGCGGATTGCGACCCATCGCCCACCCGGCCACGGCGTACTGCGCGAGCAGCACCACCACGGTCATCGCCAGGACCAGGAGGATCACGGTGAGGAAGGTGCCGATGACGGTCCAGATCTGGCCGTTCATGGTCAGACCCAGGAACATCCCGAAGATGTACAGCGGCAGCAGCGGGATGATGATCGCCTCGATGATCCGCACGATGATGGTGCGCAGCTGGACGAAGGACTCCTGCAGCGCCCCCTTGGTCACCAGGGTGAGTCCGATGCCCAGACAGAAGGCGAGGACCAGCGCCGTCATCACCTCGAACACCGGCGGGATCTGGAGCTCGAAGTACGGGGCGATCGAGGAGTCCGCCGGGTTCGCCAGCGTGTCGATCCGCGCATCGCCCAGCATCCGCGGCAGCAGCAGCAGCGAGAACGCCAGCGCGAACATCCCGCACAGTGCGGTGGAGAGGTAGGCGATCCCGGCTGTCGCGGCGAGCATCTTGCCGGCGCCGTGGCCGAGCTCGGCGATCGCCGGGGTCACCAGGCCCACGATGATCAGCGGGATCAGGAAGCCGAGGAAGCCGGAGAAGACCCCGTTGAAGGTGGTGAAGACCCGGGCGATCGCCTCGGGCATCACGAGTCCCAGCAGGATCCCGAGCACAATGGCGAGCAGGATGCGGGACAGCAGCCCGAAGCGCTTCCGGCGGGGCGCGGCTGCGGGTGGCGCGCAGGGGGCGGCGCCAGGGTCGACGGCGGTGTCGGCAGAGGTGTTCATGGGGGCGGCTCTCACAGGGGTCTGTTACGGACCGGGTCAGCGTAGACGCGGCGGGGAGCGTCGTGACCACACCGCTCGTGTGGCACCTCCCACAGCGCGCTGGGCTCGCGCGGGTGTCTGCGGCGAGTGTCTGCGGCGAGTGTCTGTGGTGAGTATCTGTGGTGAGTATCTGTGTACCGCCCGGTCGCCACCGCAGCCGGTTCCCTGACCGCGACGGCCTAGGCTGAGAGCTCCAGCCACGGCGACACGGCGGCCCGGACCGCTGCGAAGGAGGATCATGGCTCGCTCGTACGCCACCGTGGGGCAGATGCTGACCTACGCGATGGACCGCTCCCTGCAGTCCGCGGGAGTGGAGGGCTGGCCCTCCCATCCCGACCGGGCCGACGTCATCCTGCGGCACATGCTCGAGTTCGTGCTGATGGCGCCCCGCAGCCGCAGCGCGTTCCTGCGCTCCGTCGCTCGCACCGAGCACACCACCGGCGCCATCGCCGCCGCACCCCGGCTGCGCCGGAACGCCCCCGATCTGGTCGCGGAGATGTTCCCCTCCTCGGCCACCGAGGAGGACGACGGAGCCCGGCTCGCGATCGCTCTGCGCACCGAGGGCACCTTCGACGTCGCCCGGCTGAGGGGTCTGCGTTCCGCGCTCGGCACCTCGCCGCACCACCTGCTGATCGCGATCTCCCGCCGATCGGACCTCTGGGACGCCGACGGCGAGCTCCCGGACGGCGTGGTCGCCCTCAGCTGGAGCCGCCTGAGCCGGCGGATGGCCAAGGCCGATCCGGGCCACGCCACGCTGTGGGAGACCATCGGCGAGATCGGCGAGAACTCGGGCCGACCGGTGGTGCAGTTCCCGGTGGACGCGAAGAAGCTGCTGACCAAGCGCAGGGTCGCCGAGGAGTTCCGTGCCCACCTCGATGTGCTGCACCAGGCCGGTCGCACCCTGCTGGGCTCCAGCGCGCACTTCTCCACCCGGCGGGGACAGGCCTCCGCCCACCTGCAGGTCGGGGTGGGCCTGCAGCGCACCGGTCTCGAGTTCGGGGAGGTGGAGCACGGCACCCCGGTCCACCTCGTGCGCGCCGGTCAGGAGCCGACGCCGCTGGGCATCGGGCGTCTCGAGGCCCCGGAGGCCCGCGCCGCGGCGCGGAAGCGCCTGCAGACCCTCGCCGACCGCACGTCCTGGCGCACCGACGCCCGCCCGATCCAGGTCTCGCAGGAGCTGATCGGGGCGCCCGCCTCCCCCGAGGTCGAGGGGGCTCGGCTGCTGCTGTGGGCGCTGTTCAATCCGATGCTGCTGCGCGATCGCGGATTCGACCTCGCCGCGGCCCGTCGTCAGCCCGCGCTCACCTCCACCAGTCTGGGCCTGCGCCTGCACCACCGCGGGGACGACACCGGGACGACCTACCGGATCTGGCTCGGCGGCGAGCGCACGTGGAGTCACCTCATCCCCCAGGTGACCCGTGAGGCGAGCGACGCCCGCGGAGAGGAGACCTACGCGGTCGCTCCGCGCAAGAGCCAGTCGACCGCGGACTTCGTCTGGGAGGTCCACCGCGCTCTGCGCTCTCTGACCATCCCCTGAACCGCGGACTGTCGGGGACCCCATGAGCCCGCCGCTGCGAGACAATGGGAGGCATGGACGAGCACAGCGACAGCACGGTCAGGCACGGCCAGTACAAGGTCCGCGGTGGGAAGCTGGTGTCGGTCGACGTGACCGTCGCCGACGAACGGATCGGCACCGCCCACGTCTTCGGGGACTTCTTCCTGGAACCGGATGATGCCCTCGAGGATCTGAACGCGGCTCTGGTGGGCATGCCCGCCACGTCGACCACCGCCGAGCTGACCAGTGCGGTCTCGGACCGCCTGGCTGCGCGCCCGGACCCGGTGCAGCTGATCGGCTTCGACGAGGAGGCGATCGCGATCGCGACGCGGCGTGCCCTCGGCCATGCCACCAGCTGGAGCGACCTCACCTTCGACGTCATCGGCCCCGAGGTGCTGCCGCCGGTGATGCATGTGGCGCTCGATGAGGTGCTGCCCCTGGAGATGGTCGCCGGGCGGCGCGGTCCCCATCTCCGGATCTGGGACTGGGACTCCCCGCTGGTGGTGATCGGCTCCTACCAGTCGCTGCGCAATGAGATCGACGCCGAGGGCGCGTCGAAGCACGACATCGGGGTGGTCCGACGCATCACCGGCGGCGGCGCCATGTTCATGGAGCAGGGCAACTGCATCACCTACTCGCTGGCGGTCCCCACCTCCCTGGTGGAAGGGCTCAGTTTCGAGCAGTCCTACGCCTACCTCGACGACTGGGTGATGGGGGCGCTCGCCGAGATCGGAGTCAGAGCCCACTACGTACCGCTGAACGACATCGCCTCCGAGCAGGGCAAGATCGGCGGGGCCGCCCAGCGCCGCTTCGCGGGCGGAGTGCTGCTGCACCACGTGACCATGAGCTACGACATCGACGCCGATAAGATGGGCGAGGTGCTGCGGATCGGCAAGGAGAAGCTCTCCGACAAGGGCACCCGCAGCGCGAACAAGCGGGTGGACCCGATGCGCTCGCAGACGGGCATGGCCCGCGAGCAGATCATCGACGGGTTCCTGGAGTTCTTCCGCGCCCGCTACGACACCGTCGACTCGGGATACACGGAGGACGAGCTCGCCACAGCCCGCGAGCTGGTGGAGACGAAGTTCGGCACCGAGGAGTGGACCGCTCGAGTGCCGTGACCTCCCGCCGTCGACGCGAGGGCGCTCACACTGTCGCGGCCTGCGTTGCACGCCGCGACAGACCTGGAACAATGTCCCCCATGACCGATACCGCACCGCGCCCCGATACTGGCACTGACATCCCCGATCGCCCCTCCCTCGAGGGCCTCGAGGAGAAGTGGGACGGCGTATGGAGCGAGCAGGACCTCTACGCCTTCGACCCGGAGACCACCCGCGACCAGGTCTTCAGCGTCGACACCCCGCCGCCCACCGCCTCGGGCTCGCTGCACGTGGGCCACGTGTTCGGCTACTCCCAGGCGGACATGATCGTGCGCTACCAGCGCATGCGCGGCAAGAACGTGTTCTACCCGCTGGGCTGGGACGACAACGGCCTGCCCACCGAGCGTCGCGCCCAGAACTATTACGGCGTGCGCTGCGATCCCACGTTGCCCTATGAGGAGAACTTCACGCCCCCGCAGGAGGGCGGCTCCAACAAGTCCTCGAAGGCCGCGAACCAGCTGCCGATCTCACGCCGCAACTTCATCGAGCTGTGCGAGCAGCTCACCGCACTGGACGAGAAGTCCTTCGAGGACGTCTTCCGCACCCTCGGCCTCTCGGTGGACTGGGACCACAGCTATCAGACGATCAACTCGGCCTCCCGCGCGACCTCCCAGCGCGCCTTCCTCGAGAACCTGCAGCAGGGCCAGGCCTACCAGTCCGAGGCCCCCACCATGTGGGACGTCACCTACCGCACCGCGGTCGCCCAGGCCGAGCAGGAGGATCGCGAGCGCGAGGGCGCCTACCACCGCATCGGTTTCACCCGCACGGATGCGGCCGGGAACGCAGACACCACCGGCTCCACCGTGTACATCGAGACCACCCGCCCCGAACTGCTGCCGGCGTGCGTGGCGCTGGTGGCCCATCCGGAGGACGAGCGGTACCAGGGCCTGTTCGGCACGACCGTCACCTCGCCCCTGTTCGGGGTCGAGGTGCCCGTGATGGCGCACCCGCTCGCCCAGCCCGACAAGGGCGCCGGCATCGCGATGATCTGCACCTTCGGCGACTCCAACGACGTCACCTGGTGGCGTGAGCTCTCGCTGCCCACCCGCTCGGTGGTGGGCCGCGACGGCCGCTTCCTTCCCGAGGTCCCCTGGATCACCAGCGCCGAGGGCCAGGCGGCCTACGCCGAGCTCGCCGGGCTGACCGTGTTCAGCGCGCAGAAGCGCGTGGTGGAGATGGTCACCGAGTCCGGCGACCTGGTCGGTGAGCCCGAGAAGATCACGCACCCGGTGAAGTTCTACGAGAACGGTGACAAGCCGCTGGAGTTCGTCACCTCCCGGCAGTGGTACCTCACCAACGGCGGCCGGGACACCTCCGACGGCGGTCTCCGTGACGAGCTGATCGCCCGTGGCAAGGAGCTGACCTGGCACCCCGCCTATATGGAGTCCCGTTACCGCAACTGGGTGGAGGGCCTGACCGGTGACTGGCTGATCTCCCGCCAGCGCTTCTACGGCGTGCCCTTCCCGATCTGGTACGCAGTGGGCGCCGACGGCGAGACCGACCACGACACCGTGCTGACCCCGCCGATCGAGGCTCTGCCGATCGATCCCACCATCGATGTGCCGGCCGGCTTCACCGAGGACCAGCGCAATCAGCCGGGCGGCTTCGTCGCCGACCCCGACATCCTCGACACCTGGGCCACCTCCTCGCTGACCCCGCAGCTCGCGGGCGGCTGGAACTCCGGCGCGGAGTCCGACGGGCTCTTCGGCAAGGTCTACCCGATGGACCTGCGGCCGCAGGGCCACGACATCATCCGCACCTGGCTGTTCTCCACCATCGTGCGCTCCCACCTGCAGCAGGACTCGCTGCCCTGGAAGCACGCCTCGATCAACGGCTGGATCCTGGACCCGGACCGCAAGAAGATGTCCAAGTCCAAGGGGAATGTGGTCACCCCCATCGGGCTGCTGCAGCAGCACGGCTCCGACGGGGTGCGCTACTGGGCCGGCCGTGCCCGTCAGGGCGTGGACACCGCCTTCGACGAGGGGCAGATGAAGATCGGCCGCCGTCTGGCGATCAAGATCCTCAACGCCTCGAAGTTCGCGCTCGGCTTCGGAGCGGCCCCGGCCGACCCGTCCGGCCGCCTCGCCGCCGACCCGGCGGTGGTCACCGATCCCCTGGACCGTGCTCTGCTGGCCCAGTTGGCGCAGGTGGTCGAGCAGGCCACCACCGCCTTCGACGACATGGACTATGCCCGCAGCCTCGAGATCGTCGAGCCGTTCTTCTGGGCGTTCTGCGACGACTACATCGAGCTGGTCAAGGAGCGCGCCCACGGCAACTCTCCCGCCGGGGAGGCCGGGGCCGCCTCGGCCCGCGCCGCACTCGCGATCGCGCTCGAGGTGCTGCTGCGACTGTTCGCGCCCGTGGTCGTGTTCGCGACCGAAGAGGTCTGGTCGTGGTGGCGCGGCGGCAGCGTGCACACCCAGCCCTGGCCGGAGGCGGCGCCGCTGCGCGAGGCCGCAGCCGGTCAGGAGGCGGCGCTGGTGGACTCAGTGGCGCAGGCCGCGATCACGCTGCGGCGCATCAAGTCCGATGCGAAGGTCTCCCAGAAGACCCCGATCCTGTCCGTCACGGTCGTGGCTCCGCAGGTGACGCTGGCCCATCTGGAGGCCGCCGCCGGGGATCTCACCGCGCTGGGCCGGATCGAGCAGCTCGAGCTGGCCGCCGGGGAGGGCGAGGAGATCCTCACCCGCGACGCCCGGCTCGGCGAGCCGCCGGTCAAGCAGCCGCGCGCCAAGGGTTGAGCCGCTGACGGAGGCGGAGGTCGTCATCCAGCCGCCGGGCGTGACGGAGGTGACGTCGGCATCGGCCTGCGCCCCGGCGAAGAGACCTCCGTCGAAGCCGGTGCTCCACCCGGAGATGTTCCCCTCGTCCGTGCGGGTCGCATGGGGATGCGCGTTGCCGTGCGCCTCGGCACCGGCATACCCGCTCACGCCGACCGTGTCGCTGCTCCCCATACCCCCTCGGCAGCGGCTCCCCGGCTCTCGGCCCGCCGACGATGGATCCTCGCGCACCGGTGAGCGGGCTCCCTCACCGCACCACCTGACGGTGCCCCGCGTCCAGTCGCCGGGTCCAGCCGCGGGCATCGAGATGCTCGAGCAGCGGAATCACCACACGGCGGCTGGTGCCGAGCGCCTGCCGCGCCCGTGAGGTGGTGAAGGGCTGCTCGAGACCGGCCAGCTCCCGCATCGCCAGGGCAGGCGCGGTGGGCAGCAGGACCACCTCGCCCTGCAGACGGAGCACCCGGCCGAGCCGAGCGGCGGCGGCGAGCTCCCCCGGTCCGAGCCCGAGCGCGTCCAGGTCGTCCGCCTCGGGAGCGGCGAAGGGATGCCCGGCCAGACGCTGTTCGAGGGAAGAGATCGCGGTCTCGGCCGCCCCGAGCCCCGTGGAGCGCCGAGGATCCTGGAGCCGCCCGTCCTGCTCGACGAGATCAGCGCGGGCGATCAGCTCGGGCAGGAGCTCCGGGCGGGCACCGATCACGTCGATCGCCGCCTTGCGGGGCAGGCCGGCCGAGAGGGGATGCTGCGCGTGCTCGGCGGCGACCGCCTCCCGCAGCCGTGTCGTCCAAGCCATCAGCGCGGTCTCGGCGACCAGCAGATCCCCGGAACGGCGCACGCCGGCGGGCAGCAGCTCGGGCACAGCGATCCCCTGCCGGATGAGCTGCGCGGCGGGCACCGCACCGCGCCGGGTCACCTCCCCGGCCACGTCACCGGCCGCCTCGCTCGC
Source organism: Brachybacterium sp. (assembly GCA_030457675.1). Classification (GTDB taxonomy): domain Bacteria; phylum Actinomycetota; class Actinomycetes; order Actinomycetales; family Dermabacteraceae; genus Brachybacterium. Next base: position 13,639 of record JAKDUN010000026.1, read on the forward strand.
TGCGAGCTCGGCGGCCCGGCGGGCGGCGTCTCCCCGGCGGGTGAGCGCGGGAGGGTCGACGTCGAGCACGAGCGCGCCGGTGCGGACCACGCGATCGCCACTGCCTCGCAGCACCATCCGGTCCCCGACGCTCAGCGGCAGTCGGTGGGCGAGGGTCAGCCGGGCATGGTCGGGTCCGAGCGGCCGGATCCGGGCGGGCACCGCGGCGGTCCCGGCATGGACGACGATCTCCGAGGGCGCCTCGGCGAACGCTCCCGGGGAGATCGCCCGCACGTCCAGGAGATCCACCAGCGTCCAGGCGCCGAGGGAGAGCAGCGCATCGCCCCGGGTCACCGCGTCCGCGTCCACGCCGCGGAGGTTCACGGCGGCACGGCTGACCGGACCCAGCTGCTCCACGGCCTCCCCGCGGGTCTGCAGGCCACGCACCCGGACTCGTCGCGCCTGACCGGCGCCGGTCCATTCGAGCGTGTCCCCCACGTGCAGGGCGCCCCCGCTGAGGGTGCCGGTGACGACGGTCCCCGCCCCGGAGACGCTGAAGGAGCGGTCCGCCCACAGCCGCACCCGCTGGTCGGCCACGGGGGTACGAGCGCGGGCGACCACCGTGTCCAGCACCGCCCGCAGCTCCTGGATCCCCTCCCCGGTCAGTGCGGAGACGGCCATGGCAGGGGCCTGGGCCAGCCCGGTACCGGCGAGCTCGGTGCGGGCCTGGTCCAGGACGGGCTCGACCCGGTCAGGGGCGAGGTCCGCCCGGGTGATGACGAGCAGGCCCTGGTCGATGCCGAGCGCCGCGACCGCATCACGGTGGTCGGCGGACTGCGCCTGCCAGCCCTCATCGGCCGCCACGACGAAGCACACGATCGGGGCTGGGCCGAGGCCGGCGAGCATGTTTCCGAGGAAGCGCTCGTGGCCGGGGACGTCGACGAAGGACACCTCGCGGCCCGAGGGCAGGGTGGTCCAGGCGAAGCCGAGGTCGATGGTCAGACCGCGCCGTCGCTCCTCGGCCCACCGGTCCGGCTCGATCCCGGTCAGGGCACGGATCAGGGTGGACTTGCCGTGGTCGACGTGGCCGGCGGTGGCGATGACCTGCATCAGCGAGGGTCGCGGCCGAGGTGTTCGCGGGCGGTGGCCACGGCACGGGCGAGGCGCTCGTCCTCGTCGGCCGGGAGGCATCGCAGATCCAGCAGGCACTCGCCGTCCCGCACGGTGGCGACCACGGCGGGCTCGCCGGTGCGCAGCGGAGCCGCGAGCTCGTTGTCGAGGGCGATCGCCCATCCCGGCAGCGGCACCCCGGCCCCGCCCCCGCCGCCGACGCGGCCCTCGTGCGGGACCAGGCGGCCGCCGAGCCGGTCGGCGAGCTGCGCGGTGCGCTCGCGCAGGGTCTCCGGGTCGCGGCGCAGCGCATCGAGCACCGGTGGCACGGGGCCGGTGAGCGTGGCCTCGAGCGCGGCGAGGGTGAGCTTGTCGGCGCGCACGGCACGTGCCAGGGGATGGCGGGCCAGACGCGCGATGATCTCGCTCCGGCCCAGCAGGATCCCGGCCTGGGGGCCGCCGAGGAGCTTGTCGCCGCTGGCGATGACCACGTCGGTGCCGTCGCGCAGGGCGGTGGCGGCATCGGGCTCCTCGGGCAGCAGCGGCTCGGGGCGCAGCAGCCCGCTGCCGAGATCCGCGATCAGCGGCGCGCCCGTGGCGCGGCAGGGCGGGGCGAGGTCGGCCAGCGGCACCTCGCTGGTGAATCCGACGACGCGGAAGTTGCTGGTGTGGATACGCAGCACACAGCCGGTCCCGGGACCGAGAGCGCCCGTGTAGTCGGCCAGGTGGGTGCGGTTCGTGGTGCCGACCTCCCGCAGCTGCGCCCCGGTGGAGGTGATGAGGTCCGGCAGTCGGAAGCCGGCTCCGATCTCGATCATCTCCCCGCGGCTGAGCACCACCTCGCCGGTGCCGGCGAGCGCGGTCGTGGCCAGCAGCAGGGCGGCGGCGCCGTTGTTGACGACCAGGGCGTCCTCGGCCTCGGGGCAGGCCGCGAGCAGTGCGGCCCGGGCCCCGGCGCCGCGGCGGGAGCGGGCTCCGGTCGCCAGATCGAACTCCACGTCGGTGTATCCGGCTGCATCCTGCAGCGCCTCCCGGGCGGACGGTGACAGCGGGGCGCGGCCGAGGTTCGTATGCACGAGCACTCCGGTGGCGTTCAGGACCGGCCGCAGCGAGGCGGCCGGGCGGTCCCCGAGGGCGGTGAGGATCTCGTCCTGCACCTGCTCGGGCGCGATCTGACCGGAGCGGGCCCGGCCCTGCGCGGCACGCACGACGTCCCGCACCACGTGCTCGCTCATTGCGGCGCTCGCGGCCGCGACCGCGGGGAGGGCCAGCAGATGATCGGTGCGTGGGATGCGGCGGCGTGGATCCGTGCTCTCCTCGCCGGGCTGCGGGGGCACGGGCACGGGACCTCCTGGGGCCGACGGCGGCGGGTGTCCGCCGCCCGGGATGGAGGCGGCGGATGCGTGGCGGAGGCGGACGGGAATCGAACCCGCCAGACCGAGATGCTCGGTCTCACCGGTTTTGAAGACCGGGGCGCCCACCAGGACACGTACGCCTCCACCGCTCAACGTACCACCGCCCCACCAGGGAGGACTCCTCGCCACGGGCAGTGGACGCGACGTAGTCTCGGGCCATGGATTCCTCGTCGATCACCCCGCTCGCCCGGCCCTCGATCCGCCTGACCACCATGGCGCACGGCGGCGGCTGCGCCTCGAAGATCCCCGCCGGGGAGCTCGAGGAGGCCGTGACCGCCCTGTCCGGACAGCACTACGAGCAGGTGCTGGTGGGGCTCGAGGACGGCGACGACGCCGCCGCGGTGCGGATCGACGGGGACACCGCGGTGCTGTCCACGGCGGACTTCTTCACCCCCGTCGTGGACGACGCCTTCGACTGGGGCCGGATCGCCGCGGCGAACGCGCTGTCGGACATCTATGCGATGGGCGGGGACCCGGTGGTCGCGATCAACCTGGTGGGCTGGCCCCGCGGGGTGCTGCCGATGGAACTGCTGCAGGAGGTGCTCGCCGGCGGGCTGGCCGTCGCGAAGGAAGCCGGGGTGCCGGTGATCGGCGGGCACTCGGTGGACGATCCCGAGCCGAAGTACGGCATGGCCGTCACCGGCACCGCCCATCCCGACCGCCTGCTGCGCAACGACGCGGCCGCCCCGGGGCTGCCGATCACGCTGACGAAGCCGCTCGGGGTGGGGCTGCTGAACAACCGGATGAAGTCCACCGGGGAGGTCTCCGCCGCGGCGATCGAGACCATGACCGGGCTGAACCGGGACGCGGCCCGGGCGGCCCTGGAGGCCGGGGCACGGGCCGCGACGGACGTGACCGGCTTCGGGCTGCTGGGCCACCTGCACAAGCTGGTGCGCGCCTCCGGGATCGGCGCGGTGTTGGACCGGGCGGCGGTGCCCGTGATCGAGGGCGCGGCCGAAGCACTGGCCGACGGTTACGTCTCCGGCGGGACCCGCCGCAATCTGGACTGGGTGCGCGAGCATGTGCGGGCCGGTCCGGGCATCACCGAGGACGATCTGCTGCTGCTGGCCGACGCGCAGACCTCCGGCGGACTGCTGGTGGTGGGCGAGGTGCCCGGCTATCCGATCATCGGCGAGACCCTGGAGGGGGCGGGCATCGGCGTGTGCTGACCGGCCGAAGGCAATGGTGATGATGCAGAAGCTCAACAGCTCACCGAGCAAGCAAGTCCCGGACGCCTTGCCCGAGCTGGTCAAGCGCGGCAGAAGGCATCTCCGACCACTTCCATAAATCCTCTGCGCCCCCAAGCTCGATGCCCCGGGAGATCGACGAGCGCCACAGCGCTGGCTCATTGACCAACGTCACGTTCCGGTAACAGCTGAGGGTTTAGAGTTGAACTTCACCACCCTTAGTGTTGTCGTGGCAGAGAAGGCGCAATTAAGAGACCCTCAGCGGCACCGTTCAAAGGAGAACTCATGCGTGCCATATTTATTAGGGCGACAGTCGTGGCAGCATTGATATTTGCAGGCGTCGGGGCAAACAGTGCATCCGCAGCGGGTGAGGCAAATTCCGAATCGCCCGCAACGGTGGTCGTCGACGGACGAGAGTTTGGGCCTGAGGAAGGGCTTCGGGTTACGACGGAGACGTACACAGCAACTCCGGGAGACGGGCCCGTGGAACGCCACTACCCCACTACGCCCACAGAAGGTTCGGTGAGCCCTCAAGCCACCTGGGGATCGAGCTATGCAATCAGTAATGAGTACGTTTCATACTACCGTGGACGGGCCAAGGCGGCTGGCAACGTACACTAAGGCGAACGCATCATCCGAGTGTGCGTCTGGTACAGCAACCCGGGCCGTTCGTCAGACACCGTGTGTTCCAACGCATCGTCGAGCGGGGGCCAATGGCACGCTGGCAGCGAGGCAGCAGGGCAGTTCATCGACAATCTG
>JAKDUN010000346.1 GCA_030457675.1 Brachybacterium sp.
CTCGGCCTGGCGATGGCCCGCGGGCTCGCCGAGCACGGCGCCCCCATCGTGCTGGCCGACATCGACGACGAGACCGGTCGCCGAGCGGCCGAGGAGCTCGCCTCCGCTACCGGCGTGGCCGTCTCCTACCGCCACCTGGACGTCACCGACCAGGAGATGGTCGAGAAGACCGTCGCCGAGATCGACGAGGAAGCAGGCGGGATCGAGATCCTGCTGAACAACGCCGGCCGCACCATCCACCACCCCCTCGAGGACGGCGATGGCGAGAGGTGGCGCGCGGTGATGAGCCTGAACCTCGACGGCGTCTACCACGTGCTCTCGGCCGTGGGTCGGCGCATGCTCGAGCGCGGTCGCGGCAGCATCATCAACACCGGGTCGATGAGCGGGATCATCGCCAACGTCCCCCAGACCCAGGCCTCCTACAACGCCTCCAAGGCCGCGGTCCACAACCTCACCCGCAGCGCGGCGCTGGAGTGGGCCGAGCGGGGCGTGCGCGTGAACGCGATCGCCCCGGGCTATATGCGCACCGAGCTGACCCGCGGCTTCTACGAGGCCGGCGGCCCCCAGATCGACCAGTGGAACCTGATGACCCCGATGGGTCGACCGGGCGAGCCGGAGGAGCTCGCGGGCGCGGCGGTGTACCTGGCCGCCGACGCCAGCAGCTTCGTCACCGGCTCGGTACTGTCGATCGACGGCGGCTACACCGCCGCCTGACCCGTCGGGCACTGCCGCCCGATCTGCAACGACCCTCCCCACCGTGAGAAAGCTGTGAGCGCCGTGACCTACCTGTTCGACGATCCGAAGACGTTCCCCACCGACGCCGTCGAGGGCCTGGTGGCCGCCCACCCCGAGGAGCTGCTGCGTGTGCACGGCGGGGTGGTGCGGGCAAAGGCGACCCCGGCCGGGCAGCCGGCGCTCGTGGTGGGCGGCGGCTCCGGTCACTACCCGGCCTTCGCCGGCTGGGTGGGGCCGGGCTTCGCCCACGGCGCGCCCTGCGGCAACATCTTCTCCTCCCCGTCAGCCGACCAGGTCTACTCGGTGGCTCGCAACGCCGAGAACGGCGGCGGCGTGATCCTCGGCTTCGGGCACTACGCCGGGGACGTCCTGCACTTCGGGGTCGCCGCCGAGAAGCTCCGCGCCGAAGGGATCGACGTGCGGATCGTCGCGGTCAGCGACGACGTGGCCTCGGGGCAGACGGGCGAGCACCGTGACCGTCGCGGCATCGCCGGTGACCTGCCCGTGTTCAAGATCGCGGGCGCCGCGATCCAGGCCGGCGCCGACGTCGACGATGCCGAGCGGCTGGCCTGGAAGGCGAATGACGCCACCCGCACGCTCGGTGTCGCCTTCGACGGCTGCACCCTGCCCGGCGCGGAGGACGCCCTGTTCCATGTCCCCGAGGGGACCATGGCGATCGGCCTGGGCATCCACGGCGAGCCCGGCATCGATGAGCAGCCGATGCCCTCGGCGAAGAAGCTCGCGAAGATCCTGGTCGACGGAGTGCTCGCCGAGACCACGGAGCTGGTCTCCGATCGCGTCGCGGTGGTGCTCAACGGCCTGGGCACCGTGAAATACGAGGAGATGTTCGTGGTGTGGAAGCACGTCTCACAGCTCCTGACCGCGGCGGGACTGACGATCGTGCGGCCCGAGGTCGGCGAGCACGTCACCAGCCTCGACATGGCGGGCCTGTCGCTGACGGTGATGCGCCTGGACGACGAGCTGGCGCAGCACTGGCTGGCCCCGGCCGACGCCCCCGCCTTCCGCCGCGGCGGCACCGTGCCCGGCGATCTCGGCGAGGAGCGCGGCGAGATCTACGTCCCCGGTGAGGACCCGATCCCGGCGGCGAGCGAGGAGTCCCGTGCCTCCGCCTCTCGCACCGTCGGCATCCTCGGGAAGGTCGAGGAGCTGCTGGTCGAGCTCGAGCCGGAGCTGGGCCGGATGGACCAGGTCGCCGGTGACGGCGACCACGGCCAGGGCATGGTGCTGGGGATCCGCGCCGCCCGCGCCGCTGCCGAGCGGACCGTCCAGGGCGGCGGTGGTGCCCGCACCGTGCTCGTGCAGGCCGGTGCCGCCTGGTCCGCCGAGGCCGGCGGCACCTCCGGGGCCCTCTGGGGTGCGGCCCTGACCAGCCTCGGCAGCGCCCTGACCGATGACGCCGCCGTAACCGGGGAGCAGCTGGTGACGGGGCTGGTGCAGGCGGTCGAGGCCATCGAGCGCCTCGGGGGTGCGACGCCCGGGGACAAGACCATGGTGGACGCCGCGGTGCCCTTCCGCGAGGCGCTCGCCCTCGCGCAGGCCGGCCGGGGCGGGACCGCGGACGCTCCGGCGGAGTCGGTCTCCCGGTCGATCGTGACAGCGGCCGCCCGGGCGGTCGAGGCCGCCGAGGCCACCGCTGACATCTCCGCGAGCAAGGGCCGCGCCCGCAACCACGGCGACAAGTCCGTGGGCACCCCCGACCCCGGCGCGATCTCGTTCTCACGGATCGTCACGCTGCTGGGCGAGCAGCTCTCGGCCTGAGACCACCGGCCCTCCGACCCGGAACAGTTCCGCGCCCGGGGGCGTTGTTCCGGGGAGGGGCAGCACCCCCGACACCACCACACGAAGGAGTATCACCATGGGCTGGAAGATCGTCACCGGATCCGACAACGCCGGCTACGGCCACAAGAGCGCGCTGAAGGAGCTGCTGGAGAGCGATCCCCGCGTCGACGAGGTCATCGACGTCGGCGTCACCGGTCGTGAGGACGGCACCTTCTACCCCGACGTCTCGGTCGAGGCCGCGGAGAAGATCGCCGCCGGCGAGGCGGACCGGGCCCTGCTGGTCTGCGGCACCGGCCTGGGCGTCGCGATCGCGGCGAACAAGGTCTCCGGCGTCCGCGCCGTGACCGCTCACGACCTCTACTCGGTGCAGCGCTCCGTGCTCTCGAACAACGCGCAGGTGCTGTGCATGGGGGAGCGGGTCATCGGGCTCGAGCTCGCGAAGGAGCTGGTCAAGGTGTGGCTGGATCTCGAGTTCGATCCGAGCTCGTCCTCCGCTGCGAAGGTCGACGCGATCTGCGCCTACGACGGCTCGGGCGAGCAGGCCTGAGGTTCGGCGGCCGGCGGCCAGCCGCGCCCGGCCCCGGGCCCGGCCCCGCGCCCGTCTGTCGGGCGCCCGCCTCGCCGGTCAACTTTTGCGCCGCAGACGACTGGTCTGTGGCATTGTTATGTCGCAGGACATCGGTGACAGTTCTGTATCAGGACATCGGTGACACT
>JAKDUN010000347.1 GCA_030457675.1 Brachybacterium sp.
GTCCCGCAGGTCCACGCCGTCCAGCGTCACCCGTCCCTCGGTGGTGTCGTAGAAGCGGGCGATGAGCTTGGCGACCGTGGACTTGCCGGCGCCGGTCTGGCCCACCAGGGCGATCGTCTGCCCGGCAGGGATGTGCAGGTCCATCGGCTGCAGCACCAGTGGGCCGTCCTCGGTGTAGCGGAAGGCGACGTGCTCGAAGTCCACCTGCCCGCTCGAGGTGGGCAGCGCGGTGGGGGACGCCGACTCCTTCACGTGCGGCTGGACCGCGAGGAGGTTCGCGATCTTCTCCAGCGCCGCGACGGCGGACTGGAAGGCGTTGTAGAAGTTCGCGATCTCGTCGACCGGCTGGAAGAAGCGCCGCGAGTACAGCACCAGCGCCACCAGCACGCCCACCTGCAGGTCGCCGCTCAGCACGCGGAACCCGCCCACCACCAGCACCGCGGCGATGGTGATGTTCGCGAGCACGCGCAGCGCCGGCTGGTAGATGCCGAACACGTTGATCGAGCGCATGGAGGCGTCGCGGTAGTCCTGGGCGAGCGTGTCGAACTCCGCCTGGTTGCGGTCCTCCTTGCGGAAGGCCTTGACCGCGCGGATGCCGGCCATCGCCTCGACGAAGTGGACGATCAGCCGGGCCGAGTGGGTGCGGATCGCGCGGTACTCGATGCGGGAGCGCTTCTGGAACCAGATCGTCAGCAGCACGCAGGGGATCAGCATCAGCAGCATCACCAGGCCGGTGACCGGGTCCATGGTCACGATCAGCACGATCGTGAACACCATCGACAGCGAGGCGCCCACCATGACGTTCACGCCCGAGTCGAGCAGCTCGCGCAGCGCCTCCATGTCGGAGGTCTGGCGGGAGACGATCCGGCCGGAGGTGTAGGACTCATGGAACTCGAGATCCTGCTTCTGGGTGAAGCGGAAGACCTTGCGCCGCAGCGCGAGCAGCATCTTCTGGCCGACGACCACCGACTGGCGCACGTACCCGTAGGTCAGCACACCGCCGACGATCGCGGCGCCGACGGCCAGCGCGGCCGCCTGGAACGCCGGGACGGAGTTCCCCTCCTGGAGGGAGGGCAGGCCGTGGTCGATGCCCCAGGCGATGATCGCGGGGCCGGCCACGACGGCCAGCTGTGCGAAGACGACCATGATCGCCATCACCACGAACTGTCCCTTGACCGGGGAGATCAGCTCGCCGAGCAACGCGAAGGAGCGCTGGCGGGACTCCCGGTCCTCGGCGTCGCTGTCGGCCTGGTGCTCGGGATCGTTCTGGCCCGGCTGCCGGCTGGGCTGAGGGTTCTTCACTGCGCGGGTGCTCATCGGCCCTCCTCCTGGATCGCGCGGAGCTCGAGCTCGCCGGTGAGGGTCTCGATGTCCTGGTCGCGGCGCCGCTCCTCCTCCTGATAGGCGATCACCCAGCGGTAGCGGGCGGAGCTCGCCATCAGCTCGGTGTGGGTGCCCACGTCGACCACGCGCCCGCCGTCCAGCAGGGCAACCCGGTCCGCCAGTGCCACGGTCGAGGTGCGGTGGGCGACGATCAGGGTGGTGGTGCCCGCGAGCACCTCCCGCAGCCGCTCGGTCACGATCTCCTCGGTCTTGGTGTCCAGGGCCGAGAGCGGGTCGTCCAGCAGCAGCACCGCGGGCTTCGCGGCGATGGAACGGGCCAGGGCCAGGCGTTGGCGCTGGCCGCCGGACAGGCTCATGCCTTCCTCGCCGATGCGGGTGTCGACCCCCTCGGGCAGCTCATAGGCGAAGGCGGCATCGGCGGTGCGCAGCGCGAGGTGCATCAGCTCCTCGGCCGCCTCGTCGCTGAGCGAACGATCGGCGCCCAGCAGCACGTTCTCCCGCACCGAGTCGGAGAACAGGGTGGCGTCCTCGAAGGCGACCGCGGTGAGGCTGCGCAGGTCGGTGAGGTCCATGTCGCGGAGGTCGACCCCGTCGATGCTGATCATGCCGGAGGTGACGTCGTACAGTCGCGGCACCAGCTGCAGCAGAGTGGATTTGCCGCTGCCGGTCACGCCCACCAGGGCCATGGTCTCGCCGGGGCGGATCTCGAGGTTCGCGCCGTCGAGCACGTCCGGGACGTGCGCGGGGGCGTCCTCGTACCGGAAGTGCACATCGTGCAGCGCCACCGCACCGGTCGCGGCCGACGGGTCGACGCGCGTCGAGGACTCGGGGGTGGTGATGGTGTTCTCGGAGTCCATCACCTCGTAGTGGCGGTCCAGGGCGGTGGTGGCGTTCACGGCCTGGCCCAGGAGCATCCCGAGCATCCGCACCGGTCCCACCACCAAGGTGGCGGTCGCGAAGTAGGAGGCGAGCTGCCCGACCGTGATCGAGCCGCCGGCGGTCAGATGCAGGCCCACCAGCAGTGCGATCCCGAGCGCGAGCTCCGGGAGCATGAACATGAACATGTCGAAGCGGGCGATCGCGGTGGCCTTGCGCACCTCGGTGCGGCGCAGCTCCTCGGCCTGCTCGGTGAAATCCTCCAGGGCCGACGGGCCACGGCCGAAGGCCTTCAGCACGCGGATGCCCTGCACCGACTGCTCGATGGTGGTGGCCAGGTCGCCGTTCTGATCCTGCGAGCGCCGGGAGAGCACCGAATAGCTGCGGTTGAAGCGGTAGGCGATGAAGATGACCGGCACCGCGGCGCAGAAGAAGATCAGCGCCAGGATCCCGGAGGAGCGGATCAGCAGCGCCATGCCCACGGAGATGGTGACCACGTTCGTCACGGCCATGATCATGCCGAAGGCGATCCAGCGGCGGATCTGATTGATGTCGCTCATCATGCGCGAGAGCAGCTGGCCGGACCCCCAACCGTCGTGGAAGGTCACGGGCAGGTTCTGGACCTTCGCGTAGAAGTTCACGCGGATCTGCTTCTCGACCGTGGTCGAGGGCGCGACGGCGAAGGTGCGTCGCATCCAGATCAGGGAGGCCTCGACGATGCCGAGGGCCAGCACGATCGCGCCACCGGTCCAGATGACGGCGCCGGTGGCATCGGTGTCGAGGCGATTGACGATGAACTCGAGGACCTGCGGGATCATCAGGGCCACGATCGACGCGGTCATCGCGCTGAGCAGGCCCAGGTAGAGGCGGAAACGGATCGGGCGAACAGTCGTCCAGAGGCGGCGCATGGTGCCGAGCATGGGGAGAGAGAACCTCAAGGGGATGCGGGAGGTCCCGACGGTCGGGACCGATGGCTTAGCGTAGTCAACTATCTCGCGGACCGATACCCGTTAAACGCATTCC
>JAKDUN010000027.1 GCA_030457675.1 Brachybacterium sp.
CTGATCGACGTATTGCGAGCCTGCGAGCGATAGGAGATCAGCACGAACAGCGCAAGCCTGATCGACGTAGTGCGAGCCGGCGAGCGATAGGAGATCAGCGACAGCAGCACGAGGACTGATCCCGCCCGCGCAGGTCGGGCGCCGGCGAGTACGGTGAGGGCTTCCGACCTCGAGGAGGACCCGGCATGCCGATCGCCGCCCCCACCGCTGACGAGCTCACCGTGCTGCAGGACGAGGCCGTCCGCTTCACCCGCGAGCTGATCCGCATCGACACCACCAACTTCGGGGGGAACGACCCCGCCACCTGGGGCAAGGGCGAGAGGGAGGCCGCGGAGCATGTGGTGGTCCTGCTGCGCGAGGTGGGCCTCGAGCCGACGGTGATCGAATCGGCCCCGGGCCGTCCCAGCGTGATGGTGACGATCTCCGGCGAGGACCGCTCCCGCGGCGGGCTGATCCTGCACGGCCACCTCGACGTGGTCCCCGCCCGGGCCGAGGACTGGTCCGTCGATCCCTTCGGCGCCGAGATCATCGACGGCATGATCCACGGCCGCGGCGCCGTGGACATGAAGGACATGGTGGGCATGATCCTGGCGGTGGCCCGCCATCTCGCGCGCACCGGGCAGAAGCCGCCCCGTGACCTGATGTTCGCCTTCTTCGCCGACGAGGAGAACGGCAGCGTCTGGGGTGCCCAGTGGTTGGTGCAGAACCATCCCGAGGTCTTCGAGGGCATGACCGAGGCGATCAGCGAGGTGGGCGGCTACTCGATCACCCTGCCGGAGAAGGGCACCGGGCAGGACGTGCGCGCCTACCTGGTCCAGACCGCCGAGAAGGGCCTGGCGTGGGGACGGCTGCGCGCCCATGGCCGCGCCGGCCACGGCTCAGTACCCAATGACGAGAACGCGATCGTGCGCCTGGCCCGGGCGATCGCCGCGATCGACGCCCACGACTTCCCGATCGAGTACATCGCCAGCGTGCGGGCGCTGTTCGACGGGATCACCGAGATCACCGGCACCGGCTGGGACGAGCAGGACATCGAGTCCTTCCTGCCGCTCGCGGGCGGGGCTCGCCACTTCGTCTCCGGCACGCTGCGCGATTCGGCGAACCTCACCATGCTCTCCGGCGGCTACAAGGTCAACGTCATCCCCCAGACCGCCGAGGCCGGCTTCGACTGTCGCTTCCTGCCCGGCCATCAGGAGGAGGTGCTCGCTCTGCTGGATGAGCTCAGTGGCGAGCACGTCGAGCTGATCATCGACCACGTGGGGGTCTCGGTCGATTCCCCGCGCGAGTCACCGCTGGTCGAGGCGATGACCTCGGCGGTCCAGGCGGAGGACCCGGGCTCGCAGGTGCTGCCCTACTGCCTCAGCGCCGGCACCGACAACAAGCCGCTGAGCGCCCTGGACATCACCGGTTACGGGTTCGCGCCGCTGCAGCTGCCGGCCGATCTCGACTTCGCCCCGCTGTTCCACGGCGTCGACGAGCGGGTGCCGGTCGATGCCGTGCGCTTCGGCGCCCGGGTGCTGCTGCGCCTGGTGCGTGACTGCTGAGCCGGGTCAGCTCTCCTCGTCGGCCTTGACCTGCCGGCAGATCTCCAGCAGCTCCAGAGCACCGGTCGGCGCCCCGGGCTCCAGCCCCGTGTACCAGGCGGGGATGACGGCCAGGATCGAGTCGAGCAGACCGGTCGCATCCGGCACGCCGCCGTCCACGGTCTCCTGCTTCGTGCTCACCAACCAGTGCTCGCACAGGGCCAGGCTGCTACCGACGATCGCGCGACGGACGTCCTCGGACCGCAGGTGCGCCGGCACGTCGTCCCCGAGATGGGTGGTCGCCTCGGCGTGCAGCTCGGTCATGGTGTCGACCAGGATCATGTAGGTGCGGTGGGAGAACTTCCACTCCAGGGCACCGCGCAGGAAGGTGTGATGCCGCTCGACGTATGCCACGAGCATCCCGAAACCGAACCGCACCGCGTCGTGGACGGTCCGCTCCTCCCGCGCGTAGGCGGTGCCGCGCTCGCGAGCGCTGTCGAACATCTGCGACAGCATCGCCCCCATCAGGTCGTCGAGACCCGAGAAATGGCTGTAGAACGCTGCGCGGCTGACGCCGGCGCGCTGGGCCAGGGCATTGACGGTCACCTCGCCGTCGGCGGCGGTGAGGTCACGGGCGGCGGCGAAGATCGCCGCCCTGGTTCGTGCTGGGCGGGGATCCGGAGCGCGCTCACTCGTGCTGGGCATTGCGTCATCGTAGCGTCGCCGGCGCCCTGCGGAGTCCATCGGCCACGGTGCGGTGCGGCACGATGGGGGCATGGCTTCCCTTCTGTCCGGAGTGTCCGGCCGTGGCCGGCCGCAGGGACACCCGCTGCTCGAGTCCCTGCGCGGGCAGACCATCGTCCACACCCGGGTCGCCTCGCGCGGCACCTGGACCGTCACGACGCGCGGCTGGGTGCTGCACTCCCGGATCCAGCAGCTGCAGGGGCCGTCGATCCCTCCCGACGAAGGAGATGCCATCGGTCTGCGCGACCCGCGCGTGGTCGGCGCCTCGATCCACCACGCCGAGCTGCTCGACGGGCTCCTCGCTCTCAGCCTGGAGGGCGCCCAGGGGCCGCTCCGGCTCAGCACCGTCCCGCATTGGCGGCTGGAGGGCCCTCGGGGCTCCTTCGTGCGGGTCGAGGAGACGGGGGAGCTCAGCGACCGTGCTCCCGGGCCACCGCTGCACGCGACTCCTGCGGCGCTGGCCGCGCATGCCGCCTCCACCCGCAGCGGCATCGAGGAGCGCCTGCTCGCCCTGGGGCGCCAGCAGTGGCTGCACCCGGGGCATGTGGTGAGCGTGCTCGCGAACGCGGGAGCGCTCGAGGAGGCGGAGTTCGAGCGGCGCGGACCGCTGCTGCTGGCACGACTGCTCGCGCGCGGTGAGATCCGCGCCGGGTTCGTCACCGCCGGGCAGTTCACGGCCTGGGACCTGAGCTTGGCGGAGGTCGTGGAGCACATCGGCACCACCTGGACGGCGATCGGCGGGCGCACCCCGGGCCCGGACATGATCGCCTGGTTCGCACTGACCGAGGTGGGCCGGGCCGCCGTCGGGTCCCACGGTGTCCGGGCGATGGCACCGGGGATGTCCGGATACGACTCCCCCGGCGTCGTCGGCGGATCCCGCTGACGGTGGGCAGATGCCTCTCCGGGCGCGGGCGCGGATACCCTGGGAGGAACCACGTCGAGAAAGGCGTTCGAGATGCCAGCACGTACCGTGAAGGTCGCGAGCTCCAGCGGCCTCCATTCCCGCCCCGCCGCGCTCTTCTCCCAGGCGGCCAGTGAGCAGCCCGTCGCCGTCACGATCGAGACCGCTGGGGCGGCACCGGTGAAGGCCTCCAGCATCCTGATGCTACTGACCCTGGACGTCGGCCATGGCGACGAGGTGACGCTGCGCGCCGAGGGAGACGGCGCCGAGGAGTCCCTCGATCTGCTCGCCTCACTGCTGCAGAAGAACCTCGACGAGGACTTCCGCAACGGCTGAGCCCGGTGCCTGCGCCGCTCGACCGCCGGCGCCCCGCACGCGCGAAGGCCCCCACCGGATCCGGTGGGGGCCTTCGTCGACCTGGCATATCCCCAGGTCATGGGCGGTAGCGGCGGGATTTGAACCCGCGGTGGCTATGAACCACACTTCATTTCGAGTGAAGCACCTTCGGCCGCTCGGACACGCTACCGTCGTACAGCCTAACCGCCGCGACCTCGCGCGTTCAAACTCTCCGTCCGTGGACGCGAGTCACGTCACTCGTGCGGGGCCCGACGGACCACCGCGACGTTCCCGGTGGCGTGCAGAACGGTCGCGTGCGCGGTCGACCCGAAGGGGCCCCGGCTCAGCCCGCGATGCCCGATCACCATCATGCGCGCCCCGGTGGCCGCGTTGAGCATCCCCTCGGCGACCGTGCGGTCCTCGACCATCCGCGCCTGGACCTCGAGCCCCTCGTGCCGGGCCGCCGCCCGCGCGGCCCCCTCCTCGAGCACTCCGCGCGAACGGCTCCCGACGCTCCACGCCTCGGCGCCGCTGGCATAGGGCGCATGCGATCCCGAGCGCACGTGGATCACGCGCAGCACGGTGCCCCAGGCCGCTGCGAGATCGGCCGCCTCGTCGACCGCCTCACCGGCGGCCTCGGAGCCGTCGTACGCCGCGAGCACGGGGCCCGCCCGGTGCTGATCGGAGCGGATCACGGCCACCGGACAGCCGACGTCGTGGAGGATGCCACGGCTGACGGAGCCCAGCAGCACCCCCATCACCGCGCCGAGGCCGCGCGTGCCCACGACCAGCAGGTCGGTGCGCTCGGAGATCTCCTCGAGCGCCTCCCGCGGCATCCCCGGGAGCAGCTCCGCGGTGACCGGCACCTCGGGGAACCGAGCGGCGATGCGCTCGGCGGCGTCATCGAGGAGCCTCATGGCCTGATTGCGCGGCCCCGTCGGATCGAGCACCGGGATCCCCGTCACGCCCTGCCCGAGCAGGGGCCAGGTCCACGCATGGACCAGGTGCAATCCGGACTCCGTGCTCCGGGCCAGATCCGCCGCCCAGCGGACGGCCGCCATCGCCGCCGTGGTGTCGTCGTAGCCCACCACGATGTTCTGACCGGTGAAGCCCATGGTCCACACCTCCCCGCGAGACCGGGTGCTGACCCCCAGAATACGCCGACGTGCTCCTCGGCGGCGAGGCCCCTGGCCGACCCCGGGTGCGGCACTCGGCGCAGCAGGGTACGGCGCGGTGATGGAGCCTCACACGGCGCGGGCGGGACCTGCGACGCCGTCGTCGAGCTCGTCGGCGTCGTCGGCGTCGTCGTCCTCGTCCTCGTCCTCCCACGCCCATCGCAGCCCGAGCGTCCCGGGCCCGAAGCGGGCCTCGCTGACCTGGAGCCGCTCACGCCGGTCCAGACGCATCGCGGAGGTCGACACCCCGGACTCCGTGCGCTGGTACCGCTCGCAGTCCACCGGCCGCTTCTCGCCGCGGAACTCGACTTCCAGCAGCACGTCGTTGGCCCGCCGCGGCAGGCTGTACACGACCGCCGTCATGTCCGTGGCCTGGGCGCTCAGCTCGACCCGGTAGGCGAAGGTGGCGACCTGGCCGGCATCGAGCCGCCCATCCACCAGCAGCTCGACGCCGTAGACACGGCGCTCCGGCCAGACCACCCGACGACCGATCGAGCACCCGTCGAGGGCGATGAAGTGCGGGGCGATGTTCGGCTCCGTCGGCTCCAGGGCGTACACCGCCGGCAGGCGGCACACCCCGGATTCGAGAGCCCGCACGATCAGTCGGAAGTCGAACTGCTGAACGCTGCTCGACGAGTCGATGGTCGCGTGCTGATGGAACACCCGTTCATGGGCGTACTGCTGAGCGGAGGTGAAACCGAGCTCCCGGAGCGCTTCGCTGAACACCTCCTTGCTGGAGCGGTGACCGAGGAAGGTCGTGGTCCGCACGGACCGACCCCGCAGCCGTGGCGCCCCCACCAGATCCGCGAGCGAATCAGGGGGCCGCCCCAGCATCTCCTCGAGTGCTGCGACCACCCCGAGCGACTGCTCCCCACCGGGCAGGCTCCGGCCCGACTGCCAGTTGCTCAGCGTGGCGACGCTGACCGGTCGGTGGCGCGTCCGCAGCCGTTGAGAGATCGCCGTCAGGGTCAGTCCACTCTTCTCGATGGCCCGGCGCAGCTCAGCTGCGAATCTCTCGTCCTCGCCTGCTGTCATCGTCTAGGCGCTCCTGCTCCCGATCCCCATCCCGGTCGCCCGACCGGCCCCGGCGGCATCCACCGCCGTTCACAATTTCTGTCATACCTCTGAAAAGGCCACAGTAGCCTGTATGGCGGAAATCACACGACAGTCCCGAGACCAGGGATAGAAGGAGGTCGGAACGATGCGAACTCTGCAGGACAGTGCCCTCCAGGACGACATACCGAACTGACCCGCCCTGACCGCCCGGACTCCCCAGTCCCTGCTGGACTCACCGCGGTCGACCCGTGACGCACCTCGGTCGGCAACGACGCCGACCACGCCGGTGCCTCTACCCCAGTACACCGCGAACGAGCACCGCCCCGCTCGACATCCTTCGAGACCCCGCGACGCTCCTCGCACCACGGACAGGCCTCCCCGACAGGAAAGCTGCACCCATGTCTCAGCACACCGTCTCCTCGACGAGCTCGCTCCGTCGAGGCAGCGAGAGATCGCTCGACCTCGCTCCACGCCCTGCCCCGCGCCCCGTCGAACGCGCCCTGTTCGGAGAGGCGGTCCCGATCCCGTACCGCTGGCTGCGCGAGGCCCACTCGCCCGAGGTCATCCAGCATTTCGACGCGGAGAACACGCACACCGACGTGCGGACCGCGCATCTGGCACCCCTGCGCGAGGAGCTGCTCGCCTCCGTCGACGATCCCGACTCGCCGCTCGAGCTGTCCGCCCCCGTCCTGCTCGATGGCTGGTGGTACATCGACCGCTTCGCCCCCGACGGCACGGCCACGCTGTCCCGGGTCCGCGACCGGGACGGACTGCGCAGCGCCTGCGGGATCCCCCTGATCGAGCCCGGTCGGCTCCTCGACGGCGAGGAGATCCTGGTGGCCGACTGCCTGTCGATGATCGGCTTCGCGGTCTCCGCCGACCACCGGCTGCTCGCGCGGGCCGAGGCCTCGTTCGGCGGATGCCGACTGCTCATCACCGACGCCGCCACCGGAGAGGTCGTCGACAGCGCGGTCCGCGGGGCCGGCCCCGATCTGGCCTTCTCCGCCGACTCCCGGACCCTGCTGCACACCCGGCTGGACGACCTCGGCCGCCGCCACCAGGTGCGCAGCCACCGTCTGGGCACCTCGGCGCAGGAGGACATCCTCCTGCTCGAAGAGCCCGACCACTGGGCGCAGCTCGAGCTCTCCCGCTCCCGCGACGGCTCCGCACTGATGATCCGTTCCTCCTCCCCCCAGCGCAGCGAGGTCTGGCTCTGCGATCTCACCGACGCCGAGGCTCCCCCGCGGACGGTGACCGGCCGGCTCACGGGCGCACGGCGCGCGCTGCTCGAACATGCCGGGGACCGACTGCTGGTGCTCCGCGAGGAGGGCGAGACCCGACGGAGCGTGCTCGGCGAGGTCGGCCTCGACACGACCGGCGAGCTGCCGCACATGGCGACCCTGCTGACCGCCGAGGACGGCGAGCACTTCGAGTCCGTGGAGGCCTTCGCGGACGTCATCGCCCTCCAGCTGCGGGCCGACGGCGTCCCGCAGCTGCGACTCATCCCCCGTCGGGCCGACGGCTCCCTCGACACCCGCGCGGCGCACACCGTGGGTCGCGGCGGAGCGCTGGACGCCGTGCGTCTCGAGCCCACCCCGGGCTGGGGCTCCCGCCGGATCCGCTACCGGATGGACAGCTTCCTCACGCCCGGCATGCTGCTCGAGCACGACCTCGAGACCGGGGAGAGCGTCGAGCTGCTGCGAGAGGACTTCGCAGACGTCGATCCCTCTCAGTACGTGGAGCGTCGACTGTGGGCGACCTCGGCCGACGGCACCCAGGTGCCGATCTCGTTGCTCGCCCGGAGGGACGTGCCGCAGGACGGCACTGCGCCGGCGCTGCTCTACGGGTTCGGGGCGTTCGGCATCTCGGGCGAGCCGAGGCTGCGCCCCGAGTTCCGGGCCGTCGCCGATCGCGGAGTGGTGCTCGCCATCGCGCACGTGCGCGGCGGCGGGGAGATGGGCCCGCAGTGGCACCGGCAGGGCCGAGGCCTGCGCAAGCAGAACTCCTTCACCGACTTCGTGGCCTGCGCCGACCACCTCGTCGACACGGGCTGGGCCGCCGCGGACAGGATCGGTGCCTTCGGCGACGGTGCCGGGGCCTTGATGGTCGCGGGCGCGGTGAACCAGGCCCCTGACCGGTTCCGGGCGATCCTCGCGGGCATGCCGCTGGTGGATCCCCTGGAGACCCTCCTGGACCCGAACGTCATGCTCACCCTCGAGGAATGGGCCGAGTGGGGCGATCCCGCGGCCGATGAGGCGAGCTACCGGAACCTGCGCGGATACAGCCCGACGGAGAACATCCGGGAAGCGGCGTACCCAGCGGTCTTCGCCTGGACCGCACTGGAGGGCACGGATGTGCCCCCGGCCTGCGCGGCCATCTGGGTCGCGCAGCTGCGGGACCGGGTCACCTCGGATCCGTCCGAGCGTCCGATCCTGCTGCGCGCGACCCCCACCTCGGGCTCCGCCGGCGATCCCCGGGTGGAGGGCGTGGCCTGGCTCCTCGAGCAGCTGGGCGCGGTTACCCTCGGGGAATGACCGCCGAGCCGCCTGCTGCCCCGACCCCTGCGCACCGCCCCACCGAGCGCACCTTCCACGGCGAGACCGTGGTCGATCCGTTCGAGTGGATGCGGGACAAGACCGATCCCGAGGTGATCGCCCACCTCGAGGCGGAGAACGCCTACGCCGACGCCCGCACCGCGCATCTGGACGCCCTGCGCGCCACGCTGGTCCAGGAGTTCGTCGGCCACACCCAGGAGACGGACCTCAGTGTGCCGGTGCGTCGCGGCGACTGGTGGTACATCACCCGCACCACAGCCGGGGACGACTACCCGAGATTCACCCGGGTCGCCGACACCGGCGCGCTGCCGCAGGTCGAGCCCGGCGTGATGCTCGAGGGCGAGCAGGTGCTGCTGGACGCGCAGGCCGAGGCCGCGGGCAGGGAGTTCTACTCCCTCGGCGGGCTCGCCCCCTCTCCGGACCACACCCTCTTCGCCACGGCGGTGGACACCGCAGGCGATGAGCGCTTCACCCTGCGCATCACGGACATCGCCTCCGGAGAGATCCTCGACGAGGCGGTCACCGGCGCCGGCTACGGCCTGGCCTTCTCCACCGACCAGCAGTGGCTGTTCTACGCCCGGGTCGATGACGCCTGGCGCCAGCACCAGATCTGGCGCCACCGCATCGGCGGCCCCGCGAGCGAGGACGTGCTGGTCATCGAGGAGCCCGACGAGCGCTTCATGATCGGTTTCGACCGCTCCCGCGACGGTTCGACCCTCGTGATCCAGGCCGGTTCCACCTCCACCACCGAGGCCTGGCTGCTGGACCTGGCCGACCCGACATCAGCTCCGGTCTCCGCCGGCGGCCGCCGCGACGGTGTGGACTACGGCGTCGAGCACGCCGGGGACCGGCTGCTGATCGTGCACAACGACGGCCATCGCGGCTTCGCGCTCGCGCAGGCTCCGCTGGAGACGCCGGAGCGCTGGGAGGAGCTGCTGGCCCCGGCTCCGGGCGAGCGGCTGCTCGCGGTCGAGGCCTTCGCCGGCTTCGTCGCGCTCGAGCTGCGCAGCGGCGGGCTGGCGAGCGTGCGCCTGATCCCCCGGGCGGCCGACGGCACGCTGCAGATCGCGCAGGCCACCGACATCAGCCACGGCGGCGAACTGGACACCGTCGAGATCGACGCCAACCCGAACTGGGACCAGACCACGGTGCGCTACCAGCTCACCAGCATGCTCACCCCGCCCACCGTCGCGGAGCGGGACGTCGCCTCCGGGGCCACCGAGACCCTGCGCGTCACCCCGGTGCCGAACTTCGACCCGGCGCTGTACGTCGAGCGCCGCGAGTGGGCGACGGCTGCGGACGGCACCGCGATCCCGCTGAGCGTGCTGGCCCGCCGCGAGGTGCAGGCCGACGGCACCGCGCCCGGGTACCTCTACGGCTACGGCTCCTACGAGATGTCGATCGACCCGTCGTTCGCGCCCACGAGGCTGTCGCTGCTGGACCGCGGCGTGGTCATCGCGATCGCGCATGTGCGCGGCGGCGGCGAGATGGGCCGCGACTGGTACGAGCACGGCAGGCTGCTGGAGAAGAAGAACTCCTTCAGCGACTTCGTGGCCGCCGCGAGGCACCTCACCGACTCCGGTCTGGTCGCCGCAGACCGGCTCGGCGCTGAGGGCCGCAGCGCGGGCGGGCTGCTGATGGGCGGCATCGCGAACCTCGCCCCCGAGCGGTTCCGGGCCATCATCGCCGGAGTGCCGTTCGTGGATGCGCTGACCACGATCCTGGATCCCTCGCTGCCGCTGACCGTGGGCGAGTGGGAGGAATGGGGCGACCCGCTGCACGATCCGGAGGTGTACGAATACATGCGCGGATACACCCCGTACGAGAACATCCAGGCCGTCCAGTACCCGGCGATCTTCGCCTCCACCTCCCTGAACGACACCCGCGTGTTCTTCAACGAACCGGCGAAGTGGATCGCCCGCCTGCGCGAGACCGTCACCAGTGACCAGGCGGAGCGCCCGATCCTGTTCCGCTGCGAGATGGTCGCCGGGCACGGCGGCCGCTCGGGCCGCTACCGCAAGTGGGAGCAGCGGGCGGATGAGCTCGCCTGGCTGCTGGACCAGCTGGGGGCGACCGAGCTGGTCTGACGCCCGGCCGGGCCGTTCCTGTCCTGTCCGGGCAACCCCACCCCGCATCAGGATGCCGCCACGGGCCTATGGCGACGCAAGCTGGCTATATCGCCACCTCTCGCCGCTATAGGCCCGTCCACGCACTGAACAGGCGACGCCGCGCCCCCGGAGGTCCCGGGAGCGCGGCGTCGTGTCCTGCAAGGCGCGCAGTGCGTGGTGCGCGGGCGGCTCAGAAGGCGGGGATCACCGCACCGGAGTAGGTCTCCTCGATGAAGGCGCGGGCGTCCTCGGAGTGCAGCAGCTCGTCGAGCTTCACCAGGGCGGGGCTGTCCTTGTCCTCGGTGCGCACCACGAGCATGTTGGCGTAGGGGTTGTCCTCGCCGGACTCGAGCGCAAGGGCGTCCTCGGACGGCTTGAGGTCCGCCTCCATGGCGTAGTTCCCGTTGATCACGGCGATCGCGTAGTCGCCCAGGGTGCGGGGCAGCAGCGCCGCGTCGATCTCCTGGAAGTCGAGGTGCTTGGGGTTCTCGGCGATGTCATCGACCGTGGCCTCGGTGGGCTCGATCCCGTCCATCAGCGCCAGCAGACCCTCGGCGGCGAGCAGCGCGAGCGCACGGCCACGGTTGGTGGGGTCGTTCGGGACGCCCACAGCGGCGCCCTCCTCGATCTCGTCGAGGCTGGTGAGCGACTCGGAGAAGATGGCCAGCGGCTCGACGTGCACGTCCTCGAAGGGAGTCAGCTCGTAGCCGTTCTCCGCCATCTCGGTCTCGAGATAGGGCAGGTGCTGGAAGAAGTTCGCATCCACCTCACCCTCGCTGAGCAGGCGGTTCGGGATCGGGTACTCGGTCTGCTCCTGCAGGTCGAGCTCGAGGCCGGCATCCGCCGCGAGGTTGTCCTTGACGAAGGTCAGGATCTCCATGTGGGGCAGCGGGGTCGCGGCGATGCGGATCGTGATGGTGCCGCTCTCCTCGGTCAGCGGGGCTTGCTCCTCCCCGCCGCAGGCGGCGAGGGTGAGGGCGGCCAGGCCGGCGCCGGAGGCGAACAGGGTACGGCGGGAGATGGTGCTCATAGCGGGGTCCTCCTAGGGACGGTGGGATGGGATCCAGAGGGTGGGGCGGGACTCAGGCGGTGCGTGCGCGGTGGTCCACCGCGCGGGAGAGACGATCGCCGATCAGCTGCACGAGGATCACGATCGCGATCAGCAGGACGACGGTCACGACGATCATCTCGGTCTGGTAACCGGTGTAGCCGCGGTTGTAGGCCAGCTGGCCCAGACCACCGGCGTTCACGGAGCCGGCCATCGCGGTGTAGCCGATGACGGCGATCGTGGTGGTGGTGATCGAGCCGATCAGGCCCGGCAGCGCCTCGGGGATCAGCACCTGGCGGATCACCTGCCAGCGGCTCGCGCCCATCATCCGCACCGCCTCGATCTTCCCAGCGGGGATCTCGCGCAGGTTCAGCTCGAACAGTCGCGCGGCGAAGGGCACAGCGGCGATGGTCAGGGCGATCATCGCGGCGTTGGGGCCGGTGGAGCGGCCCGTGATCGCGGAGGTGATCGGGATCAGCGCGATGATCAGGATGAAGAAGGGGAAGGAGCGCAGCACGTTGACCACGAAGCCGGTGACCTGGTTGAGCTTCCGCACCAGCGGGGACGCGGAGTCGTCGGTCTCGTACAGTGCGACGCCCAGCGGCAGCCCCAGCACCACGGTCAGCGCCATGGTCACGACGGTCATGTAGAGGGTGACGAGGGTGGCCTCCCAGGGGCCGCCCTCCCAGCGCACTAGCAGCGGGTTCGACAACCATTCCTGCAGGGTCCCGATCATGCGGTCACCTCCGTCGCGACCACGCCGGCCGCCTCGAGCTCGGTGAGGAAGGCGGTCAGGCCCTCCCGGGAGATGGGCTGGCCGGAGCGGTTGCGCAGGGCGAGCTGCACGCGGCCCACCTGGCACCCGCCGATGGTCTCGATGGTGCCGGCGACCAGTGTCGCCTCGGCCTCGTAGGTCTCGGCCAGGCGGATCAGGTCGTCGGTGGTGCGGAAGCGCTCGGAGTTGCCGTAGTCGCAGTTGACCACGAGGGCTTCGATGCCGGTGGGGGCCGGCGGCAGCGGGATCAGCTCGGCGCTCAGCGGGCCGTGCGGGTCCGCGGCGACGTCCAGCAGGTCACCGCTCTGGGTGATCGTCCCGTCCTGCAGCAGGGTCACGGTGTCGCAGACCTCGCGCACCACGCCCATCTCATGAGTGATGATCACGACCGTGATCCCGAGGCGTTCGCGCAGGTCGGCGATCAGCCCCAGGATCTGGCGGGTGGTGGAGCCGTCCAGTGCACTGGTGGGTTCGTCGCACAGCAGCACCTTCGGCTCCGCGGCCAGTCCGCGAGCGATGCCCACGCGCTGGATCTGCCCGCCGGAGAGCTGCGCCGGATAGTTGTCCTCGCGCCCGGTGAGCCCCACCAGCTCCACCAGCTCGGCCACCCGCTGCTGCCGCTGGGCGCGGGGGACGCCGGCGATCTCGAGCGGGTGGGCGATGTTCTGGGCGGCGGTGCGGGAGTCCAGCAGGTTCGCGTGCTGGAAGACCATGCCGATGTTGCGGCGGGCGGCACGCAGGGCGGCGCCGTCCAACGCCGCCACGTCCGTGCCGTCCACCTCGACCCGCCCGGTGCTGGGCTTCTCCAGCCCGGTGAGGCAGCGGATGAGGGTCGACTTGCCGGCGCCGGAGCGGCCGACGATGCCGTGCACGCGGCCGGGCTCCAGGTGGAGGTCGATCCCGTCGAGCGCGACGACGGGGTCTCCGCCGCCGGGTGCGGGGAAGACCTTCGAGAGGCCATCGAGAGTGATCACCTCCGCAGTGAATCACCCGGACCCGTTCCCGCCGGAGTACTTGTTCATCTGACGAAACACAGCTCACAGACCAGCGGGGACGCGTGTGCACAGCGTCACGTCGGCCCGCGTGGTCCGGCCGCTGCGCACGCTGTCGGGCGCCGCGGGATTCGTCCCGGACGGGGACGTCGGACTCGTCGACCTCGCCGCCGGCGCCGGCGCCGGACCCCATGACATCCCTCATGGGCGACCCGTGCAGGAACCACCGCGACCCGTGAGGCGTCGCCCTACCGGCAGGCATCGATCCTCGGAAGAGTGGAGCCATCACCGGATCAGAGAATCCGCTTCACCGACAGCGCAAGGACCACCCATGTTCCAGGACCTCCTCGTCCAGCTCCACGACCTCGTCTCCGGCCTCGAGCCGTGGCAGCAGGTGCTCGCCCTCGTGCCCGTCGGCGCGATCCCCTTCATCGAGTCGTATCTCGGCAGCTTCCTCGGTGCCGGCCTCGGCATCCATCCGGCGCTCGCGATCCCCGCCGCCGTGCTCGGGAACCTCGCCGCCACCTTCGTGATGATCGGCCTGGCCGGTCGAACCCGGGACGCGGTCACCCGCGGCCTCGGTGAGCGCCCCGCGGGGGAGAAGCAGCCCTCTCGCTTCCGGGCGAAGATCGCCACCGCGCTGGAGAAGTACGGGGTGCCGGGCGTGAGCATGCTGGGCCCGTTCGTGGTCGCCTCGCAGATCACCGCTCCCACCCTGGTCGCGCTCGGTGCAGCCAGGAGCCGCGTCTACCTGTGGATGGGCATCTCGATCATCGCCTGGGGCGTGCTGTTCGGTGCCTTCGGCAGCCTGTTCCTCGCGGCCATCGTCTGAGCGGCTACGCTTCCCACCAGGTCGTCCGTGCAGTCGACGGCCACGAGAGGACTGACGTGAGCACCACCATGGGTCGCCAGTGGAGCGTGTTCTACGCCTACACGGCATGGTCCATCGTGCTGCTGCTGGTGCTGTTCCCGCTGGGCGTCGCACTGCTGCTGGACACGAAGGTTCCCCTGCTGCTGGCCGTCGAGCCGGCCGCCACGGTGGTGCTGATCGTGCAGATCGCCGTCAGCGCCTGGTCGGGCCACCGCGCCCTGGCCGCGTGGTCGCGGGCGGAGCTTCCGACCGGCCGGGACCGCTGGGACCTGCCGCAGGTGGGGCGTCTCCGCTCGGACTGGACCCTGGCCGCGACCGCGCTGCTGTCCGTCGTCATCGCGCTCATGCAGCTGCTCGTCGGGACCGAGGAGCAGCCGCTGGTCATCTCGCTCTCACTGCTGACCGCCTCGGCGATCATGCGGTGGCGATGGGAGGTCGGGATCGTCGGCGCCGCCGTGATGGCGGCGATCATGACGCTGCTCGGGCTCGCCGGTGGCGCGTCCATCGCCCTGGGCGCCCTCGTCCTCGCGTTCGTGCTGAGCATCCGCCTCTCCCTGTGGCTGGCCGCGATGGTGCGCGAGCTCGACGATGCCCGAGAGGCGCAGGCCCAGCTCGCCGTGGCCGAGGAGCGCCTGCGCTTCGCCCGTGACCTGCACGATGTCACCGGGCGGGACCTCTCCGTGATCGCGGTGAAGGCGGAGCTGGTGGCCCAGCTCGCTGAACGCGAAGACCCCCGCGCCGTGGAGCACGGCCGCGAGGTCGCCCAGATCGCACGCGCATCGCTCACCGAGATCCGGGCTCTCGTGCGCGGCTACCGCGAGGTCGACCTCGCCACCGAGCTGCGCGGCACCGCCTCCCTGCTGCGCTCGGCGCAGGCGGAGGTCGTCGTCCGCGGCGAGTCGGAGGACCTCCCGGCCCGCCACCGCGGCACCGCCACCTGGGTGCTGCGCGAGGGCGGCACCAACATCCTGCGCCACGCGGATCCCTCCACGGTGACGATCACGCTGGGCCCGGACGGGGTCACGCTGGTCAACGACGGCTCCCCCGGCACTGCGGAGGTGATCGAGGGCAGCGGGCTGACCGGGATGCGCGAACGCCTCGGCGACAGTGCCACGCTGACCACTCGCCGCGAGGGCGGCACCTTCACCCTCGATGTCCGTTTCGATGTCCCCGGAGGGTCTCGATGAACGCTGAAACCCCCGACCACGCTGCATCAGCGTCTTCCGCCGCCGCGCCGCTGCGTGTGATCCTCGTCGACGACGAGAACCTGATCCGCTCCGCGCTGGCCACGATGCTGTCCCTGGAGGCGGATCTCGAGGTGCGCGGGGAGGCGGCGACCGTCGAGGACGGAGTGCACCTGACCCGGGCCGAGCAGCCGGACGTCGCCGTCCTCGATCTGCAGCTGCCCGACGGCGACGGCCTCGAGCTGGCCGCCCGGATCGCCGACGTCTCCCCCGGCACCCGCAGCCTGATCCTCACCTCGCACGCCCGGCCCGGATACCTCAAACGGGCGCTGGCCCAGGGGATCCTCGGCTTCCTGCCCAAGACCACCTCGGCCGATCAGCTGGCCCGTGCGGTGCGCTCGGTCGCCGCCGGACGCCGCGTGATCGACCCGGAGCTCGCCGCGGAGACGATCTCCTCCGGGGATTCGCCGCTGACCCCGCGCGAGGCCGATGTGCTGGAGTTCGCGGCCGACGGTGCCGCGATCGAGCAGATCGCCCGCCGGGCCCACCTCGCCGAGGGCACGGTGCGCAACTACCTCTCCAGCGCCCAGGCGAAGCTGCAGGCCGGAAACCGCCACGAGGCCGTCGCCATCGCCCGCCGCCAGGGCTGGATCTGAGCAGATCGACCGGATCGGACCCGCACGGCTCCGTCCCGTCCGGCCCACCCGCACGGCCCCGACACGGGATCCAAGAACGCCCCGAGCGCAACGGTCGACGGACCTCGGCGGGCCTCGACGGGCCTCGACGGGCCCAGGTCAGGCGGGCCCAGGTCAGACGGCCGCGGGCAGACGGGCCAGGTCAGGCCGAAGCACCCTCGGCGAAGCTCGCGTCCACGATGCCGGCCACGTCGATCGGCTCGGTGTAGGTGATCTGCTCGGCCTCGATCCACACCGCCTGCATCGCCTCCAGCTGATCGGGCTGCGGGGCGAGGTCGGGCAGGTAGGAGTACATCGGGGCGGCTTTGAGCACCTCGATCTCCTGGCCCAGGGTGTCGGCGAGGATCTGGTAGACCTCGTCGGTCTGGGTGCCGTCGGTCGAGAGCTCCCGGGACCCCTCGGCGAGCGCCGAGAAGAAGTCCTGGGCGAGCTCACCGCCCACGAAGGTCTCGGAGTAGAGCACCCCGGTGCCGGTGGTGCCCTGCTTCGGGACGGCCAGCGGGGAGGCGACCCCGGCCTCCTCCATCGCGGTGGAGAAGGGCGCCGAGGGGGTCGCGGCATCGACGGAGCCGTTGGTGAGGGCCGGCTCCTGGTCGGGGGTGGAGAGGTTGGAGACCTCGACATCGTTCAGAGTCAGGCCGCCCTCCTCGAGCATCGCGGCCAGCAGGTAGCCGCCGGTCGCGCCGGGGCCGCCGGCGACCCCGATCTGGCGGCCCGCGAGGTCGGCGACGGTGCTGACCGAGCCGTCGTCGATCAGCTGCTGACTGACCTCGAGCGCCGTGGGCGAGTTCTCGGGATCACCCGGGGAGATCCCCATCGAGCCGACGATCTTGAAGGCCAGGCCTTGGTCCAGGGCGTTGAACATGCCGGCGCTGAAACCGGCGATCATCACATCGAGCTGGTCGCCCGCGAGCATCGGGATGCCGTCCTGGCCGGACTTCAGCGGGGTCAGCTCGACGGTGATGCCGGCCTCCTCGAAGAAGCCCATCGCCTCGGCGACGTAGAGCGGGGCGAAGAGGGAGGAGGGCACGTGGCCCACACGGACCGTGCCGGAGCCGTCACCGGAGCCGGAGCCGGCGTCGGTCTCCTCGCCGTTCACAGCCGGTCCGCAGGCGGCCAGGGCGCCGCCGAGAGCGGTGGCGGAGGCGAGGGAGAGCAGGGTGCGACGTCGCATCAGGGTTTCCTTGGGGTGTGAGGGAGTGCAGGGGCGGGTGGGGAGTCTCAGCTCTCGCGCCGCCAGGGCAGCAGCAGCTTCTCGCTGCGGCTGAGCAGCGTGGTCAGGACGGCACCGATGATGCCGATGACCAGCAGGCCCACGTAGAGCTTCTCCGGGATGAACAGCTGCCAGGAGTTCCAGATCAGGTAGCCGAGGCCCGTGGTGGAGGCGCCGGTGAACTCCACCGCGGTCACCACCACCACGGCGGTGCCGGTGGCGGTCTTCAGCCCGGAGAACACGAAGGGCATCGCTCCGGGCAGGACCACGAACCGGAAGCGGTCGAAGCCGGTGGCGCCGTACGCCCTCCCGGCCTCGAGCAGCTTGCGGTCGATCGCCCAGACGCCGGAGACGGTCGCGATCTGCATGACGAAGAAGGTCGTGATGAACACGGCGATGATCTTCGGCAGCTCGGTGGGGCCGAAGATCATCAGCAGGATCGGGAAGATCGCGATCTTCGGCAGCGGGTACAGGGCGCTGAACAACGGCCCGAGGGCGGCATTCAGGGCGCGCGAGGAGCCCATCAGCAGACCGAACACGATGCCGGTCAGAGCTCCCAGCCCGCCGCCCACGAGCAGTCGCAGCAGCGTGGGTCCGGTGTGCTTCCACAGCTCGCCGTCCCACGCCATCTCCACCAGGGCCTGGAGGATCTTCGTGGGCGGCGGGAAGAAGCGGGGGTCGATGATCAGCAGGCGCGCGCACAGCTCCCAGAGCACCACCAGCACGATCGGGGCGGCGATCGAGAGCACCAGGTCACGGGTGCGCAGGCGGGTCTCGCG
>JAKDUN010000348.1 GCA_030457675.1 Brachybacterium sp.
GACCCTCGGGCCGATGATGGCTCCTGATGTCGCCCGGATCGAGTCGGCGATCGAGCAGGCAGCGCGGCGCGGCGACTTCGACGACCTGCCCGGGGCCGGGAAGCCGTTGGACCTGCCCTCCTCCCATGACCCGGACTGGTGGATCAACCAGCGCATCGCCAGCGGCGACATCGACCGCCAGGCCCTGCTGCCGGTGGTGGTGCTGCTGCGCAAGGAGTTCGAGAGCCGGGACGACACCCTCGCCGCGCTGCCCCACGAACGCGCGGCGAGGGAGTACGCCGAGGAGTTCACCGAGCGGGTCCATCAGGACCGCCGCAGCAACCCCTTCCAGACGATGCTCGCCCCGGCCTGGGATCCGGAGGATGCGGCCGCACGGTGGCGGGAGCTGCGGGCACAGGGGGCGAAGGGGCGGGAGTCGAGAGAGCAGCTGCCGAGGAGCGCAGGGCCGGAACCGCTGGCCGCACGGTCACCGCGGCCACGCAGGTGGCCCTTCGGCCGGCGGAGATGATCGAGCCGTAGGAACCCCGCAGTTCCGGCACCCTTGGCGCATGCTTCTCACGGCTCGATCAACGGGCCTCCCAGCTGCGCCAGGCCTCGGCGCACCATTGGTCGGGATCCGTCAGCGCCGTCGGCGCCCCGTGCGCCCGCAGCCAGGTGCACACGTTCACGCAGTCGCGGCGCAGGAACTCCGTGCCGTGCGGATTCGCGATCAGGTCGATGACCTGCGGGACGTCGATGATCACCGGATCCGGATCGGCCTGCCGGGAATCAGCGAGGAGGTTGTACGGCGAGAGGTCGCCGTGGACCAGGCCCAGCTGGGCGAGATCGATGACCGCACCGCGCAGCAGCTCCGCCCAGCGCGTGATCGTGGTGGTATCCGGCGCCGTCCCCTGCAGCCGCGGGGCCGCGATCGGGCCGCGCTCGTCATCGGTGCCGATGAACTCCATCAGCAGCTCGGTGCCGAGGATCTGCACCGGATAGGGCACCGGCAGGCCGGCCACCCGGAGCCGGCTCAGCACGTCGAACTCGGTGCGGGCCCACTGCGAGGCGGCGACCTGCTTGCCGAAGGCGGTGCTCTTGGCGACCGCACGGGCCTCGCGCGAGTCCTTGATGCGGCGGCCCTCGGTGTAGGCGTTGCTGCGGTGGAATCTCGAGTGCTCGGGCGAGCGGTAGCGCTTGGCGACCAGCAGGGTCGCCTCGCCCGCGGCACCGGTCAGGTGCTCGACGGGCAGAGCGCGCTCCAGCAGGAAGGCGTCGGCCTCCTTGCCGGTCTTGAGGATCCCGAGCTCGGTGTCGATCGCGCCGTCGTGCTGGACCACCCAGTCGGGGAAGGGCTGCGGGCCGCGCTCGAGGATGTGGGCCGTCTCGGGCCAGGTGGACCAGCGCTGGTCGTCGTCGAGCTCGGCGACGGAGAGGCTGTACATGGACTTCGCGAAGAAGGCGTCCCTGTCGAAGGACGTGGTCATAGGGGTCTCCTGAGGGAGGACCTGCGAGGTGCTCAGCAGGTCGGGACGGAAGGGAGGACAGCAGGGGTCAGCACGGCGGGGACCATCAGCTCCTCCTTCCCTCAGGGCTCCACGCGGAACCGGGCTCACCGTACGACGGGACCGCTGGTGAGCGCGAGGGAATTTCTCACTGGCTCCCGCGCCGCCGACGGCGCACACTGGAGAGCATGTTCCTCGAGAACCTCGGCATCGACGCCCTCGACCCGCTCCGCCTGGGCCGCTTCTGGGAGGCGGCGCTGGGCACGACCTCGCTCACGGTGGAGCCCGACATCGTCGAGACCAGGCTGGACCTCGATGGGGCCGCCTATCTCGATCTCTGCTTCGCCCGCGTGCCCGCACCGAACGAGTCGCCGCGGCGACTGCACCTCGACCTGCGCGGCGGGACGCGGCAGGCCGAGGTGGCCGAGCGCCTGCGCGGGCTCGGCGCGAGCGACCTCGACATCGACCAGGGAGAGGTGCCCTGGACCGTGCTCGCCGACGTCGAGGGCGGAGCGTTCTGCGTGAGGGAGGAGCGGGAGGTGTACACCGACACCGGGCCGCTCGCGGCGCTGCCGCTGCATTCCGCCGCCCCGGAGCGGGACGCGGAGTTCTGGGCCTGGTTGAGCGGATGGGTGCCCGCGCCCGGGGTCGCGCCGGCCACGCTGCGCCATCCCTCCCGGCAGGGCCCGTTGCTCGAGCTGGTCCCGGAGCAGGAGTCCAAGCATCCCGACGCCAAGAACGCGATCCACCTCGACGTGCGCCTCGAGCCCGGGGACGATCCCGACGAGGTGACCGCGGAGATCGTCCGGCGCGGTGGCCGCGAGATGCATCCCGACTGGGGCGAGCTGCCCTGGCGGGTGTACCAGGATCCCTCCGGGAACGAGTTCTGCGTGCTGCCCGCCCCGAAGGTCGCACCGTGAGCGACGGGCGGCGGACCGCCACCTTCCTCGTCGTGCTGCTGGGCGGGGCGGGAGTGCTGCACCTGGTACGGCCGGAGCCCTTCGACAGCATCGTCCCGCCGGTACTGCCCGGGCCGGCGCGGAGCTACGCCCTCGCCTCTGGAGCGGCGGAGCTCGCCGTCGCCGGGCTGCTCGCCGTCCCGCGCACCCGCCGTCTCGGCGGGCAGGCCGCGACCGCGCTCTTCATCGCGGTGTTCCCCGCGAATGTGCAGATGGCGTACGACTGGCGCCGTGCCCGTCCCCGGACGCGGGCGATCGCATGGGGACGCCTGCCGCTTCAGGCCGCGCTCATCGCACAGGCCAGGCACGTGGCGCAGTGACCGCACCCGCACCCCCCTCGGTCGCCGAACTCGAGCGGCGCCGGGTCCAGCGGCGCACCGTCTCGGTGCTGATCGCGGGCCAGATCGTCTCCGGTCTCGGGATCGGTGCGGCGGTGAGCATGGGCGCCCTGCTCGTGGCCGCAGTGACCGGCAGCGAGGCGTGGTCCGGCATGGCCGCGACGATGAACACCCTCGGTGCGGCGCTGTTCGCCATCCCCCTCGCGCTGCTCGCGCGCCGCCGCGGCCGACGGGTCTCGCTCACCACCGGCGCCCTGGTCGCCGCACTCGGTGCCCTCGCGGTCACCGGCTCCGCCGGCCTCGAGTCCCCGTTCCTGCTGCTGCTCAGCATGGCCGTGCTGGGCGTCGGCTCCGCCCTGAACTTCCAGTCACGATTCGCCGCCACCGATCTCGCCACCGACGCCACCCGCGGCCGGGACCTGTCCCTGGTGGTCTGGTCCACCACGATCGGCGCCGT
>JAKDUN010000349.1 GCA_030457675.1 Brachybacterium sp.
CACGTGGTCCCGTGGTCCGAGGGCGGTCCCACCGACATCGAGGGCCTGGCCCTGCTGTGCAGGCGTCACCACGTGATGGTCCACGAAGGCGGATTGCGGCTGGTACCTGCCTCCCGCTCCGGGGCGCCCCCGGGCCGGCGCTTCGCGGTGGTCGATGCCGCAGGACGGCCTGTTCAGGCGCGTTGGCCCGCCATGTTCGAGCATCTCTCGATCCGCAGCCTCGCCATCGCGACCGACGATGCCGATGCCGATGCCGACCCGGAGCGCATCGCCGCGACCACGGGCGGCGCAGGCTTCCGTCTCGCGGACTGTGTGGACGCCCTCTGCATGAGCGCAGTGGAACTCGCTGCGTGAACGGTCGCCTCGTCGACCGCCGGCACCTGCCGCGGCGGAGGTCGACTCAGCCGCTGAAGCCGCCGCTGCCCGCCATGTCCTTGAACCGGGAGTAATGTCCCTCGAAGGCGACCGGGATGGTCTTGGTGGCGCCGTTTCGGTGCTTGGCGACGATGAGGTCCGCTTCGCCGGCGCGGGCGGATTCCGCCTCGTAGTAGTCCTCGCGGTGGATCAGCAGGATGACGTCGGCATCCTGCTCGATCGAGCCGGATTCACGCAGGTCGCTCATCATCGGGGTCTTGTCGGTACGCTGCTCGCTGCCACGGTTCAGCTGCGAGATCGCGATGACGGGGCAGTCGATCTCCTTGGCCAGCAGCTTCAGCGCGCGGGAGAATTCCGAGACCTCCTGCTGACGGGACTCGACCTTCTTGCCCGAGCTCATCAGCTGCAGGTAGTCGATGACCACGAGGCTGAGATCGTGCTTCTGCTTGAGCCGGCGGCACTTCGCGCGGATCTCCATCAGGGACATGTTCGCGCTGTCATCCATGAACAGCGGCGCATCGGCGATGCGGCTCATGGCGCGGGCCATCGCCTGCCAGTCACGGTCATCCATGGAACCGTCGCGCATGCGGTTCATCGGCACCTGCGCCTCCGCGGAGAGCAGACGCATCGTGATCTCGGTCTTGTCCATCTCCAGCGAGAAGATCACCGAGGTCTTGCCGTTATGGATCGAGGCCGAGCGCAGCACGTCCATGCCCAGCGTGGTCTTACCCATGGCGGGACGGCCGGCGAAGATGATCATCTGCCCGCCGTGCAGGCCCTGGGTCAGATCGTCCAGCTCGGCGAAGCCGGTGGGGACGCCGGTGACCTGACCACCGCGGTTCTGGGTGGCCTCGATCGTATTGAGGGTCTCGTCGATCACCTCGCCCAGCGCCAGGAAGTCCTCGCTCTGGCCGCGCTCGGTGACCGCGTACACCTGGGCCTGGGCTTCGTTGATGGCCTCATCGACCTCGCCACCGTCGGACGCGAATCCCAACTGGACGATGCGGGTGCCGGCCTCGACCAGACGGCGCAGGGTGGCGCGCTCGACGACGATCTCGGCGTAGTAGCCGGCGTTCGCAGCGGTGGGGACCATGTCGATGAGGTCCGCGAGATAGGCGCCTCCGCCCACCCGGGCCAGCTCGCCGCGCTTGGAGAGCTCATCAGAGACAGTCACGAGGTCAGCCGGTTCGCCGCGGCCGTACAGGTCGATGATCGCCTCGAAGATCATCTCGTGGGCGGGGCGGTAGAAGTCGTCGCCGCGGACGGTCTCGACGACGTCGGCGATCGCGTCCTTGGACAGCATCATGCCGCCGAGCACGCCGCGCTCGGCGGGGAGATCCTGCGGCGGGGTGCGCTCCAGGCCGCGGTCGGGTCCGGCTTCGAAGGCTTCGGTGGATGTCACCGGGCCAGTGTAGGAAGTCCTGGCGACGGCGCGACCATGTTCCGACGGACGGGGGACCAACCCCACGCGGAAGTCCGCTCGGCGCGGGTTGGGGAGGCACGGTCGCCTCTTGACAGCAGGCTGTGTACCGGAGGTACAGTTCCGAAAGGCATTGCACTGCAGGTACAGCACAGCAGGTACAGCACCGCAGGCACACAGCCTTACGTCGCCAGGAGGCACCCATGTCCGCCCAGACAGCCGCCGCCGAACCCGGCTCGAGCTCCGACACCGACCGCGCTCACGCGAGCCTGCTCCCCTACACCCTCGCCCTGCTCAGCGCGAACCTCGTGCTGCATCTGGTGATCGTGCTGGGCGACCACCGGATCACCGTGCTCACCACGCTGCCGCTGGTCGCGATCGCCCTCGGCGCCGCGATCTACCTGGCCACCCGCGGTCGCGGGCTCGGGCGTGTGCGCTACGGCAGGTTCGTCGCCCACGCACTGCTCTATGCGACCGTCAACGTCGGCTACCTGCTGCACGCCTGGGTGCTGCTCGCGCTGGGCACGCCCCTGTTCGTCGGCGATCCCGCCGCACCGGGCAATGCCTGGCCCGGTGCGACCCTCACCATGGCCTCGTTCTGGGGCCTGGGCCTGATCCTCCACGGCGTCGGTGCCGTGCTGGACCGCGGCTTCGAGGCTCCGCGCCCGTGAGCGCTCCGAGCACGCCCTCTGCCGAGGACGCGGAGTGGGCCGAGGAGCTGGCCCGCTCCTGGGTCGAGGTGTACAAGAAGTCCGCGACCACCCTCGCGCTGCTGCGGATCATCCGTCGGCACGGGCCGCTCGCGGCCGCCGGCATCTCGCCGCGCTTCACCGAGACCACGGGCTGGACCCTCACCGATCGCGGCTTGTACCGCACGCTGCGCCGCTTGGCCGACAGCGGGGTGCTGACGTCCGCGAAGGTCGAGGTGGCGCGCACGGGCGCGAAACGTCAGGACTTCTCGCTCACGCCCGTCGGCCGTGCCTATCTCGAGCGGATCGAGCGCGAGCTGGTGTGAGACGACGCGGGAGCGCCGCTCACTCGCGCAGCGGCATCCCGAGCACGTAGGCGGCCTGGGCGAGGTGCTGGATGGCGTCGTCGAGGATGCTCACCAGGCGGGCGCCGCGGGTGACCGGCGGGTCCCACTGCTCGTCGATCACGTCCTCGAGGTCCGGAGCGGTGAGCATCTCGATGTAGTCATCGACCGCGGCGAGGGTCGCGTCGACGTACTCCAGCAGGGCGTCGCTGTCCTCGATGATGATGCGGCGCGCCTCGGCCGACGTGTGGCCGTAGCCCACCGCTGTGCCCGCCTCGCCGAGGTCGAAGCGCTGGTCGAAGCCTCGTGCGACCCACAGCTGCTCGTCGCCGGTGAGGTCGGCGAGCTGCACGTCGATCTCGCGCCCGGTGTGCCAGAGCAACCAGGCCACGGAGTTGT
>JAKDUN010000350.1 GCA_030457675.1 Brachybacterium sp.
GTGCTCAGTGCTCAGCGTCGGGGTCCGACTCCGGGCCGCGCGTGGAATCGCGGCCGCGCAGCCGGTCGAACTGACGCCGTTCCCGCTTGGTGGGCCGTCCGGTGCCGCGCTCCCGCCGGGGCGGCGCCGCGGCCAGCTGGGGCGGCGGCACCGGGCTGTGGTCCTCATAGGCTTCGCGGGCGATCGGCGCTCCTACCCGGGTGGTGAGGATCCGGGTGATGATCACGACCCGCTCTCTGCCCGGGGAGCGCACCCGCAGCTCATCGCCCACGACGACTTTCTGCGCGGCTTTGACGGGATCACCGTTGCGGCGCACGTGCCCGCCCCGGCAGGCGGCGGTCGCCGCCGAGCGGGTGGGCATCAGGCGGGCGCTCCACAGCCACACATCCAACCGGACGGTCTGCGGCCCGTCGGCTCCCGCCGCGGCTCTCATGCGGCGTGCGGAGCGCGCACCAGCGGCCACGGGTCGTGAGCCTCCAGCTGCGCGGCCAGGGACAGCAGCAGGGCATCGTCGCCGTGCCGGGTCGCGCCGAGCTGCACACCGAAGGGCAGCTCGGTCCCCTCGACGGTCTCACGGTGCAGGGGGACCGAGATCGCGGCGGCACCGAGCATGTTCCAGGTGCTGGTCCAGGGGGTGAAGGCGCGCTGGGCGTCGAAATCGGCGCCGCCCTCGGCCAGCTGCAGCTCCTCGGGCCGGGCCGGCGGACCGGACAGCGACGGGGTGACCACGACGTCGAAGGGGGCGAAGGCCTCCAGGGTTCGCCGCGACAGCATCTGGACGCCGGAGACGGCCTGGGCGAGATCGACGCCGCTGTAGTCGCGACCGCGCTCTCGCAGCCAGCGGGTGAGCTCGAGCAGCTTCCCCTCCTGCGCGTCGTCCAGCGGGATGCTCGCCGCGCCGACGGTCCACAGCGGCATGAACGCGGTCCAGTCCTCGGGGGTGAACGGAGCCGGGATCTCGGTCAGCTCATGGCCGAGCCCGCGCAGCACCTCGAGCGCCCGCTGCAGGCCGCGCTCCGCCGCGGGATGCACCGCGGTCTCCGCGGCCAGCGGCTCGCGCAGCACGCCGATCCGCAGCGGGTCACTGCGCGCGCCGGTGCCCTCGAGGCTCGCGAGGTAGGCGCCCGGAGCATGCGGCACGGGGACGAGGTCCCCGGTCCGAGAGCCCGCGAGCAGGTCGAGCCCGGCGGCGCAGTCCCGCACGCTGCGAGCGAGGATCCCGTCGGTGACCAGTCCCATTCCCTCGCTCCCGTGCGGGCCCGGGGAGATCACGCCGCGGGAGGGCTTCAGGCCCACGATGCCGCAGCAGGCGGCGGGGGCTCGGTGCGCATCCCCGCCGTCGGAGCCATGGGCAAGGGGGACGATCCCGCTGGCCACGGCTACGGCCGCACCGCCGCTGGAGCCGCCTGCGGTGCGGCGGAGGGCCCAGGGGGTGCGGGCGGGGGCACCGGTGGCCGGTTCGGTGTAGCAGGGCAGTCCGAACTCGGGGGTCGCGGTCTTGCCGATGGTGAGGGTGCCGCCGTCGAGGATCTGCTGGGCGACGCCGTCGGTCACCGTCGCGATGTTCCCCTCGAGGGCCGCGCTGCCCGCTTCGAAGGGGGCCCCGGCGAGCTGGGCGAGGTCCTTGATCGGCAGCGGCACCCCGAGCAGCGGCAGCCGGCCGGCGAGCTCCTGGACGGTCCCGCTGCGGCGGGATCGGGTGAGCTGCTCGGCCGCGGCACGGGCCTGCTCGCGGGTGAGCTCCTCCAGCAGATGCGCGAAGGCCCCCACCTCGGCGCCGGTGGATCGTGCCGCCTCGAGGGTGCGCTCAGCGAGGTCCTCGGCGTCGAGCTCACCGCTGCGCAGGGCGGCGGCGGCCTCCAGGGCTCCCCGGTGGGTCGCGGGCTGCGCGCTCATCGCTGCTCCCCCGCGGCCCGCTGCTCCGTCCCTGCCAGTGCGCTGCGCACGTGCTCGACGATCCCGGGGAGCGCGTCGCCGATCTGCTGCCAGGCGGTGAGGAAGTCGCTCCCGTCGCCGTACCAGGGGTCGCGGATACCGGTGTCCTCGACGGGATGCGGGGCGAAGTCCCGCACCATCCGCACGGTCTCGTCCGCCTGGGTCGTCTCGAGCGCCCGGCGTACGGGATCGACGTGGTCGTGGTCGAGCGTGAGCACGAGGTCGGCCGCCTGCAGCTCGGCGTCGTCCATCTGGCGGGCCCGATGATCGTCGGTCGCGATGCCCTGGCGGCGCAGCAGCTCCCCG
Source organism: Brachybacterium sp. (assembly GCA_030457675.1). Lineage (GTDB taxonomy): Bacteria > Actinomycetota > Actinomycetes > Actinomycetales > Dermabacteraceae > Brachybacterium. The sequence continues at coordinate 2,242 of JAKDUN010000350.1, forward strand.
GCGCGGCGGTCGATCGGGTTGCCGACCTCCCAGCCCGAGGTGCCGGCGGAGGCGACCTCGACGTGCTCGCCGAGGCCCGCCTGCTCGAGCGCCTCGCGCACAGCAAATTCAGCCATCGGGGAGCGGCAGATGTTGCCGGTGCAGATGGCGAGGATCCGGTAGGTCATGGCGTCTCCCCCTTCGCCTCGTGGCCGGTCGGCTCCAGCAGGTCAGCGTATTCGTGGTGGCGTTCGATCCACCCGCGCACGAACCAGCAGGTGGGGCGGACTCTCATGCCCAGACTGCGGATGTCGTCGAGGGCGAACCGCACGATGGCGGAGCCGATCCCGGCACCGGAGCGCTCGGGGGCGACCACGGTGGAGCGCAGGTCACGCACGCCCACCCCGAGCCCTTCGCCGTCGCCGGCAGGCGGATCCTCGTCCTCATGGGCGAGGACGGCGACCACCTCGTCCCCGTCCAGGGCCTCGTAGCGGTCTCGATCGGCATTGTGGACCAGGCGCACCGCGTCCGGTTCGGCGGAGATCTCATCCATGCCGGTCACGGTACACTGCCGGTCATGCCCGCGCCCCTGATCTGGCACATCACCGAACTGTCCGCCTGGGAGGCGGCCGTCCGGGCGGGTTCGTACACCCGCGCGACCCGCAATCGGGATCTCGCCGAGGAGGGGTTCATCCACGCCTCCTGGCCCGAACAGGTCTCGAAGGTCGCCAAGCGCGTCTATCCGGATCGTCCCGCGGATCTGGTGATCCTCGAGATCGATGTGGGCCGCGTCGAGGCGGCCGGCATCGCCGTGGACATCGAGGCCGATGTGGATGGCAAAGGCCGCGGCTATCCCCACATCAAGGGACCGTTGCCGGTCAGCACCGTGCTCCGGCTGCGCCGCACCAAGTGGATCGGCCGAGAGTTCGTGGTCGTCGCCTGATCGACGTGCTGTGAGGAACGAACGGCAGGAGAACAGGCAGACGGCACAGCCTGATCGACGTG
>JAKDUN010000351.1 GCA_030457675.1 Brachybacterium sp.
CGGGCCCCCGCCCGGCCGGGCGGGGGGGGGGGCCCCCCCCCCCCCCGCCCCTCGGATGCGGACCAGTTCGTGGACGTCTCCCGCCACCACATCTTCGCCCAGGAGATCGGCTGGCTCGGGAAGTCGGGCATCAGCCGCGGCTGGAGCGATGGGACGTTCCGCCCCGACGCCTACATCAAGCGTGACCAGATGGCGACCTTCGTGATGCGCTGGATGACGCTGACCGGACGGTACTGAGTTGATCGGATACCGCCGGCGACGGCCGGTCCCTGCACCGGGGTTCCAGGGGCCGCTGCGCGCGCCCCTGTACCTGGTGTCGATGGCCTCGTACCCGAACTTCGGGGACGAGCTGATCGCCCGTCGATGGCTCGAGCACCTGGCGCGGCATCGGCCGCAGGACGAGGTCTGGCTGGACTGCCGGTATCCAGGGACCGCGAGTGCGCTGTTCGGAGGTATCCATCCGCATCTTCGTGTCACCGACGCCGTGTTCCGGACGGTCGAGGATTCCCTGCACGGCTCTCGGCGCGACGTCGAGGACATCGTGACGAACATGGGCACGCCGCTGTTCGACGCGCCGCTGCTGGCCCTGCGGGAGGCCCGCAGCCTGCACCTTCTCGGCGGTGGCTTCGTCAACGCCGTGTGGCCCCAGAACGATCTGCTCGTGGACGCGATGCGGTCCGCATCCCGCCTCAGCGGGGCCCCGCTGATCGCGACCGGTCAGGGATTGGCGCCCTTCGGGCCGGAGACCCTGAAGGGCTTCGACCACGTGAGCGTGCGCGACGCCGAGAGCGCGCAGCAGCTTGGGATCGCCCGCGGCGTCGATGACGCCTATCTCGTTCAGAACCTGCCGGTGCCTGACCGTTCCGCACCGACGGAGCTGGTGCTGTGCGTCCAGTCCGATGCACTCGACGACGGGGCCTTCGAGCGGCTGCTGGAGCATGTGCGTCGCACGGTAGAGCGCTCCGGGATCCCCCGTGAGCGCGTGCGGTACGTGGAGGCGCTGCCCGGCGGCGACTTCGCGGGATACGACCGGCTGCAGGACCTGGTTGCGGGGGACGGCTTCGTCCCCTTCACGCGATTCTGGCGCGGGGAGTTCGCGCCCGCGGCGCACCAGATCTGGATCACCACCCGCTTCCACCATCACCTGGTCGCCTCGCTGCACGGGGCGCGCGGCATCGCGCTGACCGCCAAGACGGGCTACTACGACGTGAAGCACCGCTCCCTCGTCGAGGGTGGAAGCAGGTGGAGCATCCAGGACGGCACCGGTGAGGTCCTCGACCTCACAGCGCTGCCGGAACCCGGGCCCGCCGCCGCACGTGTAGAGACCAAGGTCGCCGAGGCGCAGCTGCTGTACGGCAGGGCCTGAGCCGGAACGCCGCAGGGCCTGAGCCGGAATGCCGCAGGGCCTGAGCCGGAACGCCGCGGGACGTCAGCCGAAGTACCGCGGCAGGGTGCCCTCCCGCAGCTCCCGCAGCTCGCCCACGGTGAATGCGCCCAGGCCGGTGATGTCGAGGGTGTCGCCGCCGGTGGTGCCGAGGCGCAGCACCGGAACCCCGTGCTCGGCCGCGAGAGCCGTGAGCTGCTCCTCCTGCGCCGTCGGCACGGACACCAGGGCCCGGGCCTGCGACTCCGAGAACAGGGCGGTGAACAGATCCACGCCCTCGCGCTCGAGCAGGCCCGCTGGGTCGATCTGGGCGCCGGAGCCGAAGCGGACGACGGCCTCGACCAGAGCCTGGGCGAGGCCGCCCTCGGAGAGATCGTGAGCCGCGGAGGCGAGGCCCTGCTCGGCGGAGGCGATGAGCACTGTGGCCAGTGAGCGCTCGGCCTCGAGATCGACCTGCGGCGGCAGGCCGCCCAGGTGCTGATGGGCCACATCGGCCCAGGCCGATCCCGAGAGCTCCTCACGGGTGGTGCCAAGCAGCAGCACGGACTCGCCCTCGCCCTGCCAGCCGGAGGGGACCCGTCGGGCGACGTCCTCGAACACGCCGAGCACGCCGACCACCGGGGTGGGGTGGATCGCCGAGTCGATGAGTCCGGGCTCGCCGGTGGAGTTGTACAGCGAGACGTTGCCACCGGTGACCGGGACCTCGAGGGCCTCGCAGGCCTCGGCGAGGCCGCCGATCGCCTCGACCAGCTGCCACATCGGGCCCGGATCCTCGGGGGAGCCGAAGTTCAGGCAGTCGGTGATCGCCAGCGGCACCGCGCCGGAGGTGGCCACATTCCGGTAGGCCTCGGCCAGTGCCAGCTGCGCACCCGTGCGCGGGTCGAGCTTGGTGTAGCGGCCGTTCGCGTCGGTGGCCAGGGCGACGCCGCGGCCGGTGCTCTCATCGATCCGCAGCACCCCGGCGTCATCCGGCATCGCGAGCGCGGTGTTGCCGCCCACGTAGCGGTCGTACTGATCGGTGACCCAGCCCTTGGAGGCCAGGTTCGGCGAGGCGATCAGGGTACGCAGGGTGGTGGCGAGCTCCTCGGCGGTGCCGGGGCGGGGCAGCGCCTCGGCGGTGTCGGCCTGCAGCGCGTCCTGCCAGTCGGGCCGGGCGTAGGGGCGGTCGTAGACGGGACTGTCGATCGCGACGGTGGCGGGGTCCACGTCGACGATGCGGTGGCCGTGGTGGTCGATGGTGAGGCGGCCGTCGCCGGTGACCTCGCCGATCACGGCCGCCTCGACGTCCCACTTCGCGGCGATGGCCTGGAACTCGGCGAGCTTCTCGGGGCTCACCACGGCCATCATGCGCTCCTGGGACTCGCTCATCAGGATCTCCCCGGCGTTCAGGCTGGAGTCGCGCAGCAGCACCTCCTCGAGGTGGATGTGCATGCCGGAGCCACCGTTGGCGGCCAGCTCGCTGGTGGCGCAGGAGATGCCGGCGGCGCCGAGGTCCTGGATCCCCTCGACGGTGCCGGCGGCGAACAGCTCGAGGCAGCACTCGATGAGCACCTTCTCCATGAAGGGGTCGCCCACCTGCACGCTCGGGCGCTTGACCGGGCCGTCCTCCTCGAAGGTCTCCGAGGCGAGGATGGAGGCGCCGCCGATGCCGTCCCCGCCGGTGCGGGCACCGAACAGGACCACCTGGTTGCCGGTGCCGGTGGCGGCGCCGAGGCGGATGTCCTCATGGCGCATCACGCCCATGGCGAGCGCATTGACCAGGGGGTTGGTCTGGTACGCGGAGTCGAAGACGGTCTCGCCGCCGATGTTGGGCAGGCCCAGGGAGTTGCCGTA
>JAKDUN010000352.1 GCA_030457675.1 Brachybacterium sp.
CCATCGTCGCGGTCGCGATCGTCGCCGTCGCCGGGTACTTCGTGTACCAGGCGACGCGGCCGGCAGGTCCGGTCGCGGTGCCCGAGGGCATGAGTGCGGACCAGCCGTACCTGTCCCTCGGCGCGCCGGAGGATTCGGGCAAGCCCGTGGTCGAGATCCACGTGGACTTCATGTGCCCGCCCTGCGGTGAGTTCGAGAGGATCAACGCTGAGGACCTCCAGACCATGGTCTCCGAGCAGGAGGCGACGGTGCACCTGGTGCCCCGCAACTTCATGGATCCGCAGTCCTCCTCCGGCGACTACTCCACGCGGGCGGCCGCTGCTGCGGTCTCCGTCTACGCCGACGACCCGGCCAACCTCCTGGCCTTCCAGGCGCTGATGTTCGCCAACCAGCCGGGCGCCGAGGGTCTGACCGACGAGCAGATCCAGGCCTTCGCCACGGAGGCCGGAGCCTCCGAGCAGGCGATCAGCGATATGGAGGCCGGCACCTACGAGGGCTGGGTGGACCGGGTCGCGAACCCCTACGGGCAGGAGGCCGGCGGCACCCCGTACGTCGAGATCGACGGCACCGTCTTCGAGGGCTGGACCCAGCCCGGCGCGCTGCGGGAGGCCGTGCTGGCCGCCGACGGCGGGGCGGCACCGTCCGACGGCGGCGGCTCCGACGGCGGCGAGGGCTGACCTACACTTTCCGGGACCGGTCGATCCGTCGGCCGGTCCCGCCTGCTGGAGTGGCGCAACGGTAGCGCACCTGTCTTGTAAACAGGTGGTTGCGGGTTCGATTCCCGTCTCCAGCTCTCATCTGACCAGCATGAACGCTCATCAGGAGCCCTCCGTGTCGCTGTGGTCACCGGATGTGAGCACATCTGTGAGCACACCACCGCGGGACGGCAGCAGTGACGCCGCCCCCTCGACTGCGTGACGGGCGCGGTCCTCGAAGAGGTGCGCGTACAGGTCCCGCGTGATCTGGGAGGTGCTGTGCCCCATCGTCTTCGCGACCACGGTCAAGTCCTGGCCGGACGCCAGCATCAGCGAGGCGTGGAGGTGGCGGAGGCTGTGGAAGTGCATGGGCGGCAACTCCTTCCCCTCCGTGAGCGTCCGGAACAGCTTGGACACGTAGTCGGGCCGGTACGCCCGCCCGTCCTCCCATGTGAAGACGCGGCCGGTCTCCTGGTAGGCGTCGGCCCACTCCTCGGCGTCGGCCTCCTGGCGGAGCCGCCACCCCATCAGGACGGACACGGCTCGCTCTGACAGCGGCACCCGGCGGCCCTGGCCCGCGTCCGTCTTCACGGTCCCCTCGACGACGCCGGAGGACGTCATGACGAGCTGCGTCGAGACGGTGATGGTTCGGGTGAGGAGGTCTACGTCGGACCAGCGGAGCCCGACGAGTTCGCCGCGCCTCATCCCGGTGAGGATCGCCAGTTCGAACAGCGGCCCGAGGCGGTGCTCGGCGACGGCCTCCAGGAACTTCCCGGCCTGGTCCGGTGTCCACACCTCGACCCGCTGCCGGTCGACCCGCGGTAGTCGTGCGCCCTTCGCGACGTTCTCGGCGAGCAGCCCGTCCTGCACAGCATCCGCGAGCGCGGAGGACAGCACCGCGTGGATCCGGCGGACCGTAGTCGCGCCGCGGCCGTCATCCTGGAGCCGCCGGACGAGCGCAGCGACATCGGCCCGCTGCAGGTCCTTCAGCAGCTTGCCGCCGAGAGCGGGGATCACGTCGGCGGTGAGGTACCGGGAGTAGTTCCCATGCGTGGACGGCTTCAGCTGCCCCTCCTGTTGATCGAGCCACGTCTGGAGGTAGTCGCCGACGCGGGTACGGGTGAAGTCCGCGGTGCCCCGGCGCAGCGCCCGCTGGGCATCGGCGAGAGCCTCCTTCGCGTCGTCGGCCGTCCGGTGCCCAGCCTCGGAGAGATAGCGACGACGCCCCGTCTTCGGGTCACGGCCCGCGGAGATTCTGAAGCCCCAGGTGCCATGTCGCCAATCCTTCAACCGTGGGCAGTTCGCGCCGTACTGGCGGCCGTCGTCGTCGCGGCAGCCGCAGCGCCTCGTCACCTTCGCCATGGTCACTCCCTCCCCAGGCTCTTGAGTACCTCGCGTGCGGTCTCCGTCGCGGGGGACAGGTTCAGGTCGACGTCCTCGTCGGTGACGGTCTCGTCGTCCAGGCGAGCCTGGTCCACCAGCTGCCTCCGGTCACGGCCGCGGCCGATCTCGTACTCCTGCTCGATCCGTTCACGGAGGGTGCTGCTTGCGCGCGCATGGGTCGTCACGTCGCGGACCAGGTTCTCGAACAGCGAGTTCGAGAGGCGCATGGACTGCTTCACCTGCTGGGCGGTGTGGAACAACCGCAGCGACACGAGGTCGTCGACGGAACTTGCCGCGGGCAGGACCCGCCACTCGGCGGCCGGGACCGTCAGCTCCCCGATGCGCACCTCCCCGACGTCATCAGGGACGGCGAGCAGGTCAGCGACCGGGCAGTCCAGCACATGCGCGAAAGCTGCGACTTCCTCGGCAGCCATGGCGCGGTCTCCAGCCTCGACCTGGTAGACGGTCTGCCTGGCCCACACCTTCCCGAGCACGTCGCCCAGGAGGCGGCCGACCTCCGGCGCGGTCAGGCCCCTATCTGTGCGGAGGCGCTTCACATTCATGCCGATGACTTCGGCGACGGTCCGTTCCTGGTCCATGGCCATCCTCTCGTTGGTACAGCACAGCGTGCCAGACACGTAGGGACTTGACAACCCCAATGGGGACCCCTAGCGTGTGTCGGACACAGCAGGATGTACCCGGTACAGCTAGAGCCACCAGGAGGGCGATATGACCACCAGGACGACCAGCGCGACGATGAAGGTCGAGGAGGCCGGGCAGCTGCTCGGCATCGGCCGCAACCAGGCATACGAGGCAGTCCGCCGCGGCGAGATTCCCTCGCTGAAGATCGGCGGCCGCATCCTCGTGCCCCGCCGCCGCCTCATGGCCCTCATCGACGGCGACGAGGAGGAGGCCGACCAGCTGTGACCATCACAGAAAAGAGCCCCCGCCCCGCGTTCAGCAGGTCGAAGGCTCCAGCTACCGCCAGGCAGCACACCCAGCGTACCCGAGCCATGCCCGGAGAGCAGACCCCGGCACCCGTCGACGGCGGCCTCGCCATGCTCCACGGCCCCCTCATGCACCCCGACTCCGCACCGGCGGTCTGGCGGGAGTACGGGCGACCCCCAGCCC
>JAKDUN010000353.1 GCA_030457675.1 Brachybacterium sp.
GTGCCGGAGCCCCCGAGGTCGGGGTGGTTGTAGTCGATGCCGGAGTCGATGACGGCGACCGTCACGCCCTCACCGGTGAGACCGTCGACCTGCTGGACCTGGTCGACGCCGGTCATGGCATTGCCGTAGACGTCCTCCGGGGCGGCATCGGAGGGCTCGGGCTGTTCGACCTCGAGCACCGGGTAGACCGCGGTCACGCCGGGCACCGCGCGGAGCTTGGCGACGTCGGTGTCCTGCATGGACACGGACATGCCGTTCCAGCCGGCCACGAAGTTCTCCGAGACCTCCATCGGGATCTCGGCGGCCTCCGCCCGCTCGTGGACCTTGTCCTGTGCGCGCGCGTTCGCCGAGGCGCTGCCGCCGCGCAGCACGGGATCGCCCGAGACCTCGACGAGCCAGCGGCCCGGGATCGCGGTCTCGGCGGAGTCCAGGACATCATCGGGGGTGGGGACCTCGACGCCGAGGTCGGAGGCGGTGCCGAGGAGCTCGGGAGAGTCCCCGTCGGCCATGGCGGGCGGGGCGACCAGCAGACCGGCCACGAGGGCGGCACCGGCGCCGGCTGCGAGCGCGCCGCGGGGTCTGGGCAGATCTGGACAGGTGAAGGGCATCGTCGCATTCCTCCGGGGATGGGATGGGTGAGGGTGTGCTGCGCGTCCTCGCGCCCGGGAGAGACCGGTCACACCACCGTCCAGCATTCCATCATGGAGCACCCGATCCCGTGGGCGAACGGAGAAATAGATACCGACGGGTCACCGGCCCTCGCGCCGGATCCGGCGCCGGCGCCGACGTATACGCTCGCCGGGTGGACCGGATTCGACGCATCGCACCTGTGGCGCTCGCGCTGGTGGCGACCCTCGCCTACGGTCTGCTGGGTTCCCAGCAGTTCCACAACCTGGTCGCCCGGTCCTGGGACCTGGGGATCTTCACCCAGCTCGCCCGGGCCTACGGGGAGCTGCGCGCCCCGATCGTGCCGATCAAGGGCGATGCGGTGAACCTGCTGGGCGATCACTTCCATCCGCTGCTGGTGCTGCTGGCTCCCGTGTGGTGGGTCTGGCCGTCCGGGGAGGCGCTGCTGTGGACGCAGTCGCTGCTGTTCGGTCTCTCCGCGATCCCGCTCACGCGTCTGGCGATCGACCGGCTGGGGCCGGGCCTGGGCACGCTCGCCGGCGGCGCGTACGTGTTCTCCTTCGGACTGCAGTCCGCGGTCTCGGTGCAGTTCCACGAGATCGCCTTCGCGGTGCCGCTGCTGGCGCTGTCACTGACGGCGCTGCTGCGCGGGAAGGTGCCTGCGGCCGTGCTCTGGGCGGCTCCGCTGGTCTTCGTCAAGGAGGACCTGGGGCTGACCGTCGCGCTGCTGGGGATCCTGATCGCGCTGCGGCACCGCCCCCACCGCGCGGAGGGCATCGCACTGGCCTGCTGGGGCGCCGGTTGGTTCGTGCTGTCGACCTTCGTGATCCTGCCGTGGCTGAACACCGCCGGGCAGTACGACTACACGGACAACCTCGGCTCTGCGCTGGAGGTGTTCTGGCCGCCGGCGAAGTGGTTGACGGTGGCGATGCTGCTGCTGGTGGCCGGGGTGATCGGTGGTCGCTCACCGCTGATCGCTCTGATGCTGCCCACCCTCGCGTGGCGCTTCACCGGGACGGTCGAGTTCTACTGGGACTGGTACTGGCACTACAACGCCGTGCTGATGCCGATCGCGCTGGCCGCGCTGCTCGACGCCCTCGGGGACCGGCGCACCGGACGGGCCACGGCCTGGTGGCGTCAGGAAGCCGCGAGGCCGGTGCGGTGGGTGCAGGTCACCGCGGTCACGGTCTCCGCGGCGGTGACCCTCGCCCTCGGACCGGCGATGCCGGTGCTGGACGTGCTGCGGCCCTCGAAGTGGGAGCCGACCTGGCGCGCTCCGAGCGCCGCCGAGGCGCTGGAGGCGGTGCCGGACGGCTCGGTGCTCGCCGTGGACATCACGCTGATGGCCCACGCCGTCCCGGACCATGAGGTGCAGTGGCTGCACGGCCCGAACCAGCGGGTGCCCGACTGCGTGCTCATCGACGACTACGCCTTCTCCTGGTCAGGCACCCCGCCGACGGATACCGCCGCCTGGGCGGAGCAGGAATGGGGCGTCTCCTACCGGCAGGAGTACACGGACGGCGGCTTCACGGTGGTGTGCCGGCCCTAACGGCGCGGGGTGCCGGACCCGCCGTCGCCCGTCACGGCGTGGCCGGGGCCTCGGAGGCCGAGGTGGCAGGATCCGTCGAGACCGTCCCATCGCCGGCGCCATCACCCGCGCCGTCCTCGTCGTCGTCCGAGGATCCGGGGGCGGAGCTCTCGGAGCCGGACCCGTCGCCCGGCTCCGGTGTGACGGTCTCCTCGGTGGAGTCGTCTGTCGGTTCCTCCTCGGTGGTGGTCTCCTCCTCCGGGGCGGTGTCCTCCTCCGGGGTGGTCTCCTCCTCCGGGGTGGTCTGCTCGCCGGGGGCGCTCTCCTCAGGGGATTCGGTCGAGACGGGCGCGTCCCCGCCGCCGCCGTCCCCGCCAGACGAGGAGGAGCCACCGGTGCTGCCACCGCTGTGCCCGCCACCGCCGCCGGACGAGGAGGAGCCGCGATCGCGATCGGTGCGGCCATCGCCCCCGCCGTCACGGCCCGTGTCCGTCTCGGACGGAGCGGTGGCCGATGCCGGGGTCTCCTCGGCGCTCTCGGTCGCGGTGGGGGTCTCGGCCGGAAGGGATTCGTCCGCCGACGGCGTCTCCTCCGGGGTCTCCGCGGGAGTCTCTGCAGAGGTCTGCGCGGGGCTCGGTGTCCCGGTCGCCGGGGAGCCGCCGCCGTCGGACGGAGCGGGCGATGGGGGCTCCGCCTCCGTCGAGCTCTCCTGGGCATCACCGGCGAGGGCACTGAGCGGCCCCAGCCCTGCCGCGCCGAAGCCGGTCAGCGTGCCGACCCCGACGATGCTCGCGACGGCCAGAGCCCGCAGCATGCCCTGCCGCGAAGCCAGCGGCTCCGCGGCGCGGATGCCGGTGGCCCGCCGTCGACCCATGCTGCCCCGCATCAGTGCTCCCTGCTCCCCCGAGAATGTGTTCGGGGGCCAGCGTACTGTTCCCGTGCCCCTGGCCCCCACTCCTCGGGGGTGGTTCTCACACCGGGTCCGCGCGCTCGATGCCGCCTCGGCGCCCGCGGTGCGGCCGGTGGTCGATCTGGGCCTTCTCGAACTG
>JAKDUN010000354.1 GCA_030457675.1 Brachybacterium sp.
GTCGGCCGCTCACCCTCCCCCGCAGGACCTCACGAATTGGAGATCGACATGGCATTTTCGCGACGCTCACTTCTCGGCATGGCCGGTGCCGGATCGGCAGCGGCAGCACTCGCCGCCTGCGCCGGCGGTTCCACCTCCGGCGGCGGCGGGGGCGAGGGCGAGGAAGGTGATGGCACCATCCAGTTCTGGTCCAACCACCCGGGCAGCTCGAAGGACCTCGAGCAGACCATCATCGACGCCTGGAACGAGGAGAACCCCGACAACCAGGCGCAGCTCATCGACGGCGGCGCCAACTACGAGGAGCTCGGGCAGAAGTTCAACGCCGCGCTCGCCGGCGGCGGCCTCCCCGACCTGATCGTCGCCTCGGACGTCACCTGGTTCAACTTCGCCTTCACCGGTGCCACCGCGGCCCTGGATGATCTGTGGACCGAGGCCGAGGTCGATTCCGACGACTTCGTCGACACCCTGCGCGAGGACTACGCCTACGACGGCAAGCACTACGGCATGCCGTACTCCCGCTCCACCACCCTGATGTACTTCAACACCGAGGTGCTGGAGAAGGCCGGGCTGCCGGTGGACCGTGGCCCGGAGACCTGGGAGGAGTTCGCGGAGTGGGCTCCGAAGATCAAGGAGGCGGGCGGCGGCAAGCCCGCCCTCACCATCCCCGACGGCTCGAACTACCTCGACTGGTACTTCCAGGGCATGATCTGGACCTTCGGCGGCAACTACTCGCAGGAATGGACCCCCTCCTTCACCGAGCAGGGCTCGATCGACGCGGCCACCTTCCTGCAGGAGCAGGTCGCCGCCGGGAACATCGCGATCGAGGCCGATGCCAACAACACCTTCGCGATCGGGAACGCCTCCGGCCTGCTGCAGTCCACCGGCTCGCTGGGCGGGCTCACCGACTCCGCGGAGTTCGACTTCCACACCACCTACCTGCCCGGCCCGACGCCCGGCGCCTGCACCGGCGGCGCCGGCATCGCGATCCCCGACGGCATCAGCGATGAGCGCAAGGTGATGGCCATGAAGTTCGCCGACTTCCTGACCAGTACCAAGAACACGATCATGTTCAGCCAGGCCACCGGATACATGCCGGTGCGGAAGTCCGCGATGGAGGATCCCGAGGAGGCGAAGTACCTCGAGGAGAACCCCAACGCGATGACCGCGATCCGGCAGCTGAACGAGAACACGGCGCCGCAGGACTACGCCCGCGTGTTCGTCTCCGGCGGCGGCCAGCGCATCGGCGCGGGCCTGGACCGGATCGCGATCGCCGGCGAGGACGTCGCCGCGGTCATGGAGGACCTGCAGAACGAGACGCAGGAGGTCATCGACCGGGACATCACGCCCAACCTGTGAGCGCGCGACCGACCCCCTGAAGGAGCACGAGGAACACCATGGCCATCGTCGAGTACCAGCAGGCCTCCCGCATCTACGATCCCTCCCGCCCGCCGGCGGTCAACCGGGTCTCCCTCACCGTCACCGACGGCGAGTTCCTGGTGCTGGTGGGGCCGTCCGGCAGCGGGAAGTCCACCGCGATGCGGATGCTCGCCGGCCTCGAACCGATCGATGAGGGCTCGGTCCTCATCGACGGCATCGACGTCAGCGAGCTGCGCGCTCGGGATCGCGACGTGGCCATGGTGTTCCAGTCCTACGCCCTCTACCCGAATATGACCGCCCGGCAGAACATGGCCTTCGCCCTGCAGAACCTCAAGCTGCCGAAGGCGGAGATCACCCAGCAGGTGGATCGGGCCGCCGCGATGCTCGAGCTGGAGCCGCTGCTGGACAAGAAGCCCTCGCAGATGTCCGGCGGGCAGCGCCAGCGGGTGGCGATGGGCCGCTCGATCGTGCGCAACCCCAAGGTGTTCTGCATGGACGAGCCGCTGTCGAACCTGGATGCGAAGCTGCGGGTCTCCACCCGTGCGCAGATCGGGTCCCTGCAGCGTGAGCTCGGGGTGACCACGGTCTACGTCACCCATGACCAGACCGAGGCGATGACCATGGGCGACCGGGTCGCGGTGCTCAAGGAGGGGGTGCTGCAGCAGGTCGACGAACCCACCCATCTGTACGAGCACCCCGGCAACACCTTCGTCGCCGGGTTCATCGGCTCCCCGGCGATGACCCTGATCGACGGCGCCGTGGTCACCTCCGAGGGTCGGGCACTGCTGGGCCCGAGCCACGGCATGGACCTCGGCCTGCCGCGGGAGCACGTCGCGAAGACCACCGATGAGGTGATCGTCGGGGTGCGCCCCGAGAGCTGGGAGATCGTCGGCGGCGCCGACGGTGCGGCCGACGGCGGCGAGTCGCTTCCCCTGACGGTGCGCCTGGTCGAGAAGCTGGGCGGGGAGGCGTTCCTGCACTGCTACGCCCGGGAGACGGAGTCGATGACCGCCACCGTGCGCGGTCACCAGCTGGTGCTGCGCCTGGATCACGGCTTCAAGGACATCGAGCCGGACTCGACGATCCACGTGCGGCCCACGCCCGGCTCCTGCGTGTTCTTCCACCCCGAGAACGAGATCAACCTCGAATACCTGTGAGTGCGGGGCGATCTGCTGGTGGGCGACGACCTGTCCGCGAACGCCCTGGATGCACTCGGTCAGGCCCGCACGACCCGCTATCTCAGGTGTCGACATCGGGACGGTCGAACCCACACCCTGTGCGCTCGATAGGGTGGCTGGAGAACCGAGACGAGAGGACGAACGGATCCACCGACCTTCCGGAGCTGCCACTGATGCCCCCTCAAGGAGAACAGACACATGGTCTATACCGTGAGCAGCGTCATTGCCGTCATCGCCTTCATCGGCGGCATGGTCGGGCAACGAAAGATCGTGGCAAGTGGGCCGCTGCCCGCAACCCTTACCGTTCTAGAAGTCCTCTCTCGTCACAGCAGCGAGTACACCATTCCGAACGGTACTGCGACGATTGCGGTGTTCGGGTGGCTCGCGGGGGTCTTGACCTGGGCGATCCTGGACAGGAAGCGCAAGGGACGAGATGCCGACGCCGTCGACACATAGCGAGTGCGGTCGGCCGAGAGAAGGACCCACCTTGGACCTGGACCGTTCACCGTGCGAGCGAGCATGTGAACCGTCGTGGCTTCCCAGCCGCGGCGACTACAGCATCATGACCCGCAGCACCTAGGCTCTGCCCATGGCGCGCACCATCTACCTCACCGGCGAGGCCAAGTCCCCCACTAACA
>JAKDUN010000355.1 GCA_030457675.1 Brachybacterium sp.
GGGCGGCCGACGGGGTGGGTTCAGGACCAGGAACGGCGGGGGCCGCGAAGAGGGACTCCTGCCCCCCTGCGTGCTCCCCCGCTGTCCCCTCGGCGGAACTGCTCAGCGCTTGTGCACCGCCACCAGGTCGCACACGAAGATGAGCGACTCGTTCGGGGCGATCACCGGCGGGGCGCCCTGGGCGCCGTAGCCGAGGGAGGCAGGGATCTCGAGGCGGCGGCGGCCGCCCACCTTCATGCCCTGCACACCCTGGTCCCAGCCGGAGATGACCTGGCCCACGCCGAGCTGGAAGCGCAGCGGCTCGCCGCGGTCCCAGGAGGCGTCGAACTGCTCGCCGGTGGAGTGGGAGACGCCCACGTAGTGCACGTCGACGACGTCGCCGCGGCCGGCCTCCTCACCGTCACCGACGATCTCGTCGGAGCTGAGCAGCTCGGTGGGCGCCTCGCCCTCGGGGAAATCGACCTCGGGCTTGCTGCGATCGGTCATAGGGGATTCCTCCTGTGATGGGGTGTCGGTTCCAGTGGTCAGTCTGCCCTGTGCGCGGCGTCCAGGACATCGACGACGAAGATCAGCGTCTGCCCGGCGACCGGCGACTGGGAGCCCTCCGGGTACGCCTGCTCCGGTGGGATCACCAGCATCACCTGCGAACCGACCGCGAGGTCCAGCAAGTTCTCGTCCCAGCCCGGGATCACCTGGCCCCCGCCCTGGACGAACGAGAACGGAGCGCTCCGATCCCACGAGGAGTCGAACTGCTCACCGGCGTCCCAGGACCAACCGGTGTACTGCATGGTGAGGTAATCGCCTGCGCGGGTTGTGTCGCCGGTGCCCTGGATCAGGAGCTCACGAACTGTCTCCGTGGGCTCCTCGCCCTCCGGCGGTGCGTCCAGGGACGGGGCGCCGTTCTCGGCGAGGGTGACGGTGGGGTATGTGCCGGAGGGCTCTGCCGGCTCGCCCTCCGCGCGCAGCGGGGAGACGATGCGGTCCACGTCGGCGGCCTGCAGCAGCGAGTAGGCCTGGCCGTCCGCGGACTGCTGCCACCCGGCCATCACGAAGCGGGAGCCGACGGCCATGGTGGTGAACACGTCGAAGGCGGCCTGACCGATGACCTCGGCGGTGACCTGGATACCGCCGGCGGGTGCTCCCTGCCACCAGGACTGCAGCGCCTCCCCCGTCGCGGCGTCGACGTACTTGTGGCGCCAGATGATCGTGTCGCCCTCGGCGATGGTCTCCCCGTCCCCGGGCACGACGATCTCCGCCGCGGCCGCGGTGATCTCGAGCGGGGCGGTGAACTCGAGGGTCGGCTCGGCGCCGAGCTCCTCGCTGACGGTGACGCCGGCCAGCGGATCGCCGCCGCCACCGCCGTCGGAGGCCCCTCCGGCGTCGGAGGCGCCGCTGCCGTCCGTGCCGTCATCGGTGCAGGCGGCGAGGCCGCTGGCGGCGGTGGCGGCGAGGGCGGTGGTCAGCAGCGTGCGGCGGCGGATCAAGTGAGGGCCTTTCGGGTCGGTGGGCCCGTGGCGGGCACGGCACCAGGGTACGGGGCGGAGGATGAGCGTTCGCGGAGTGTGGCAGAGGGCTCAGTCGGCACCTGCTCAGGCGAAGGGCATCGGATCCGCCGCAGCGGCGGTGCCCTGGGAGCGGATCTCCTCGAGGAGCGCGTCGACCGCCGGCAGCGCGGTGGCGAAGGGGTCCAGGATCTGGATCGGCATCGCGCCGGGCCGGGTCAGGCGCAGCGTGGTCCAGTCCACGACGTGGTCGACCCCGTGGTCCTGGGCGGCGGTGACCACCTGGCCGCGCAGGTGGGCGCGGGTGGTGGTGGGGGCCGTGGTCCGCGCGGTCTCGATCCGTGCCTCGTCCAGCACCTGTGGGGCGAGGCCGCGGCGCTGCAGAGCATGGAAGACGCTCTGAGCGGGATCGATGTCGTGATACGCCAGGTCCAGGCGCTCGATCCTCGGATCATCGAGGGCTACGCCGCGGCGCTCGGCGATCTGGGTGAACAGCCGCTCCTTGATCGCCCAGTCCAGGTTCTCCGCGGCCCAGGAGCGGTCGCCGGTGCGGACCGCGTCGATCCCCCGCTGCCAGGTCTCCAGCACCGACCGCTCGGACTCGTCGGCGAATTCGGTGACGTGGTCCAGCCACCGCTGCTGGACCTCGAGCGCGGTGGTGGTGCCGCCGCCGGCGAGCGGCAGCGGGGTGGTGCCGGTGAGGTCGCGGGCCACGGCCCGGATGGCGGAGATGTCGTCGTGCAGCGACAGCTCCGGCAGGGCGCGGCCGGATTCGATCGCGCGCAGCACCAGGTCGGTGGTCGCGAAGCGGAGGTAGGTGGAGACCTCGCTCATGGTGGAGTCGCCGACGATCACGTGCAGGCGACGGAAACGGGTGGGGTCCCCGTGCGGCTCGTCGCGGGTGTTGATGATCGGGCGGGTGCGGGTGGTGGCCGAGGAGACCGCCTCCCACATGTGGTCGCTGCGGCGGGAGAAGACGAACTGCGCCGGCGCGTCCTCGCCGTCCTTCCCCGCAGGGCGCACCGCTCCCCCGGCGCCGGTGATGATCTGTCGGGTGACCAGGAAGGGCAGCAGGTACTTCGGCAGGCGGGTGAACTCGCCGCGGCGGTCCACCAGGAAGTTCTCGTGGGAGCCGAAGGCGTTGCCGGCGGAGTCCACGTTGTTCTTCAGCAGGTGGATGCGGGCGTCCTGGCCATCGGCGGCGAAGCGCTGGTTCGCCTGGGTGGCGAGGTCCGCGAAGATCCGGTCCCCGGCGCGGTCCTGGGCGACCAGCTCCCACCAGTCATCGCACTCGGCGCTCGCGTACTCGGGATGCGAACCGACGTCGAGATAGAGGCGTGCGGCGTTGCGCAGGAACACGTTCGAGCTGCGACCCATCGCGACCACCGGGCGGAACAGTTCCCGGGCCGCGGCCTCCGGCTCGAGCGCTCGCGAGCCGTCGGCCCGCACGCACACCAGCCCGTACTCGGTCTCCAGACCACCCACACGACGCTTCATCGGGTCACTGGCCGCCTTTCTGCACGAAGGAGCGCACGAAGGTCTCGGCGTTGGACTCGAGCACCGAGTCGATCTCGTCGAGCAGATCGTCCGCCGCCTGGGCGGAGGCGAAGGTCTGCCCGCCGGTGACGGCGTCGGCGCTCTGCTCGTCCTCGCCACCGGAGCCGGGGGCGTTCAGGGACTGCTGGGA
>JAKDUN010000356.1 GCA_030457675.1 Brachybacterium sp.
CTCCTGGATCCGTGGAGTCGGGCGGGACGGGCGTGCGGCGGGCGTGCAGCGGGCCTCGGAAGGGGCCGACGGGCTCTGCTGCCGGCGAGTTCCGGTGCCGGCGGGTCAGTCGCCGCGGACGACGATCATGCTGCGCACCGCGGCGACGTCGGCGCCGGACTCGTCAGCGAGGTCCACGCGGGTGGCGACCATCGCATGGCCGCCGGCTGCACGGACCGACTCGACGGTGAGGGTGGGGACCAGCCGGTCCCCCGCGACCACGGGGCGATGCAGGGTGAAGCTCTCCTCGCCGTGGACCACCCGGGAGAAGTCGATCCCGGAGGCAGGGTCCTCGATGTACTGGGCCTCGGTGGCCTGCGCGAGGGAGACCAGGAAGGTGGGCGGGGCGAGGACTCCCGCATGGCCGGCGCTGCGCGCTGCCTCAGGATCGGTGTGCAGCGGTGAGGTCGCACCGGTGGCCCGCGCGAACTCGGCGATCTTCGCGGCAGAGACCGTGTGCACGGGCCCGGCCGGGTAGGTGCGCCCGGCGAAGGCGGGATCGGGGCTGAGGGTCATGACGTCTCCCGAGGTCGGGTCGGCCGGGGCCGACGGATACGAACCCCACGATCATCTCACCGCCCGGCCGATGGGGCGCGGAGGCCGGGCGGCACAGCCCGACCGGTGACCCGCACCGCGGCCCGGACATGACGAAGGCCCCCCCGGCTGAGCCCGGGGGGCCTTCGTGGAAGCGTGCTGCGATCGCTCAGCGGGTCTCGCGGTGCTCCGTCTGCTTGCCGCAGGTCGGGCAGAACTTCGAGAGCTCGAGCCGATCCGGGGTGTTGCGACGGTTCTTCTTGGTGATGTAGTTGCGCGCCTTGCAATCAACACATGCCATGGTGATCTTGGGACGCACGTCAGAGGTCTTGCTCGCCACGGTTCGCCTCTTTCGTCCGGGTGACGCGCCCGACGGCACGTCTCGTGGGTCCCCATGCTCGGGGGATGTGGATTCAGCACTCCGGCGGGAACCGGTGTGGTACCGAGGGCGGGGATCGAACCCGCGACCTCACGATTATGAGTCGTGCGCTCTAACCGTCTGAGCTACCCCGGCATGACCGATGAAGCGGCCCGATCTCGAACGAGACCGGGCCACCGCATCCATCAGAGCCCTGAAAGGGAATCGAACCCTTGACCTTCTCCTTACCATGGAGACGCTCTGCCGACTGAGCTATCAGGGCAACCCGGTGAACTTTACCCACCTCCTTGCCCGGAGGCAATTCAGGGGCTGGCCCCGGTGCTTCGGATCACACGGATCCTCCGCAGTGGCAGATGAGGGATTCGAACCCACGAAGGCAATGCCAGCTGATTTACAGTCAGCTCCCTTTGGCCGCTCGGGTAATCTGCCGTGACTGCTCCCGTTGCCCGCACGATCTGGACCGTGCGGCCGCCGGAAGCGGACCTGGACCAGCATAGCGGCGCCGCGGCGCGGATGCGAACCCGGAAGGGCCCTGTGGCACATGAAGAGCGTCACAGCCCTCCGGGAGCTCGTGGACACTCGTGGACAATGAGGTGGCGGCCCACCTGGGCGGCCGCACGAAGGAAGGACCCACCGTGGCAGATTCATCGTTCGACATCGTCAGCAAGCTCGATCGTCAGGAGATCGACAACGCGGTCAACCAGGCCGTGAAGGAGGTCGGCCAGCGCTACGACTTCCGGGGCACCGGAGCGTCGCTCAACCTCGGCGGCGACGAGATCGTCATGACCGCCAATGCGGAGGAGCGGGTGCTGGCCGTACTCGACGTGCTGCAGTCCAAGCTGATCCGCCGGGGCATCTCGCTGAAGGCACTGGACGTCGGCGAGCCCACGCAATCCGGCAAGGAGATGCGACTGACGGCGGCGCTCAAGGAGGGGATCAGCACCGAGGACGCCAAGAAGATTGCGAAGCTGATCCGTGATGAGGGGCCGAAGGGGGTCAAGGCCCGGATCGAGGGGGATGAGCTGCGGGTCTCCTCCAAGAAGCGAGATGATCTGCAGTCCGTCATCGCCCTGCTGAAGGGCAAGGACCTGGACGTGGCGCTGCAGTTCATCAACTACCGCTGAGGCGTCGTCAACCACCGCTGAGACTCGGCCCCCGCAAGCACCGTGGCGCGCCGCCCGGGGCCGAGGACGCCGAGGATGCAGCACGCCCCCGCACCCACAACGGGTGCGGGGCCTTCCGCGGAGTGAGCGAGGAACCGAGCACTCAGCGCTGTCGCGACGTGTTCTCCTGCTGGTCGATGTGAGCCTCCAGCGCCTTGCTCTTCTCCTGAAGAGCGTCGACCAGGTTCGCCAGCGGACCACCGATGAAGGTGTTCCAGTCCTGCACGTACGCCTCATAGTCCGACCCGAGCCAGTCCACGGAGTTCACGAGCGGGGTCATGTCCCCGACGATCTCCATGATCTTCTGGCCGGACTCGCTGATCGCTGCAGCGACCTCGCGACCCTCGGCCGGATCCATACCCTGGAATTCCATGACCTACCCCTCTCGCCCCGACACCGGGGCTGCAAAAAACTACGAAAGAAAAGATTCTGAAACGTTGACGCTCAGGACGAGGACGTCTCGCGCTGCATCGCCGCGTTCTGCTTGGCACGCTCCGCGAACTCCGTGCACCGCTGCTGCACCGTCGTCGCGAGCTGCTGCACCGTCCCTTCGAACTCACTGACGAACCTCTCCTGGTCCTCACCGGTCCATTCGAAGCTCTCGACCCGACCCGCAATCTCGTTGAATGCGGCCATCGCGTCCTGGCCGGCCTGCTCGATCTGCTGGCCCATCTGATCGACGGCCTCAGGCTTCATGCCCTTCCTCACGGTGTCCTCCATATCGTCGCGTAACGGTCCCCACCCGACGGAGAGGACCTGCGCAGCCACTGACCGCGTCCTCGTCCCTGTTCCCCAGGTGATGGCACCACCTTAGAACCCCTGCCCCCGCCTGGCGATGGGGACAACTCCCCATGCTCCTCCCCATCCTCGATTCTGGGCATCTCCCCAGGTCAGAATTGCGATGCCGGCGTGCAAGCGCTGTGGACAACCATGATGCGCCAGCTCCGCACGAGGTCATCCGGGCAGCGCGGGGTCGTCTCGCTGCGCCGGGGATGCTGCGCCAGGGATTCTGCGCCGGGGATGCTGCGCCAGGGATTCTGCGCCAGGGAGACAGGAAGGCCCCGCACCCC